>JAEUIF010000743.1 GCA_016795185.1 Planctomycetia bacterium
CCCGACGGTGCAGGGGCAGCCGGCATGGCAAGCCTTCGGTGCTGCCTGTCGGGCTGGAAAGCCCGACGTACTCCCGGGTGTCAGGCAGCCGCTCCCCGAACACAACACTAGGCGCTTGCCCCTCGCAGCGCCATCGCATACCCTGCACTCGTTCCTCGCGAGAACGTTCCCACCCTCCCGCTTCCGAAAGGCACCCCCATGACTCGCAGCGCTTCCCTGAACCGGCGTCGTTTCCTGCAACAGAGCGCGGCCCTGGCCGCCGGCATCCCGCTGAGCGCGCCGGCCGTGCTGTCGGCCCCGGCGGCCGGCGAGAAGCTGGGCATCGCCGTCATCGGCTGCGGCGGGCGCGGCTCGGGCAACCCCGGCATCGCCGCCGGCGAGCGCCTCGTCGCCCTGGTGGATGTGGACGACAAGAAGCTCGGTGAAGCCGTGACCAAGGTCGCCGACAAGGCCCCCCAGGCGAAGACCTATCACGACTATCGCAAGATGTTCGACGAGTGCCACAAGGAGATCGATGCCGTCCTGATCGCCACGCCGGACCACCACCATGCACCGGCGGCCATCCGGGCGATTCAGCTGGGCAAATCGGTCTTCTGCGAGAAGCCGCTGACCTGGTGCCTGTACGAAGCCCGCAAGCTGACCGAGGAAGCCCGCAAGCACAAGGTCGCCACGCAGATGGGCAACCAGGGCCACAGCGGGGCCGGCTACCGGCTGCTGTGCGAGTACATCTGGGCCGGGGCCATCGGCCCGGTCACCGAGACCCACAGCCTGATGACCCGCAACTTCGGCGGCAAGAACGACCGGCCCGCCGGCAAGCCCATCCCCGGCGGCCTGCACTGGGACGAATGGCTCGGGCCGGCGTCGATGCGCGACTACCACGACGGCCTGCACCCCTTCGGCTGGCGCTCGTGGTCGGAGTTCGGCACGGGCACGCTGGGCGACATGGGCTGCCATATCCTCGACGGCACCTTCTGGGCGCTCAAGCTCGGCGAGGCCAAGCAGTACACCATCGAATGCGTGGCGCAGACGGCGGGCAGCAAGGAGATGTTCCCGCAAAACAACCACATCCGCTGGCAGTTCCCGGCGCGCGGCGACATGCCGGCGGTGACGGTCAACTCCTACGACAACGCCTGGCCGCAGGCGGTCAAGGACATCGAGGCCAAGTTCGGCGAGAAGCTCGCGGGCGGTACGCTCTACGTCGGCGAGAAGGGCTACCTGGCCACGGGCACCTATGGCGACAACCCCCGCATTCTCCCCAAGGAGAAGCACGACGCCACGCCGAAGCCCGAGCAGAAGATCGCGCGCTCGAAGCACGGCATGATGGGCGACTTCCTCGCGGCCTGCCGGGGCGGCGAGCCGGCGAGTTCGAGCTTCGACTATGCGGGCCCGTTCACGGAATTCGTGCTCACCGGCGTGCTGGCCAGCCGCGCGGGCGCGGGCAAGAAGCTCGACTGGGACGTGACCAAGCTGCAATGCACCAACGTGGCGGATGTGAATCAGTGGATCAAGCGCGACTACCGCAAGGGCTGGGAGGTCTAGCGCATTTGGCAAACGGGTGTAGCACAGGACGCCACGGTCCGCACAGCGGACCCTACGAAATTATTGTAGGGTCCGCTGTGCGGACCGCTCCACCCGGTCGCAAAACGCTCTAACGGCCAGGCGCATCACCGATAGCTCTGAGAAGCCCAGCCATGCCCACCATCGAATTCAGCGGCCGCGAGATCGCGCAAGGCAGTCTGCCGCCCCTCTGCATGCGTTGCGGCAAAAAAGCCACCGCCCAGGTGGAAAAGCTCTTCGAGGTGCAGGGCGATGCGGACGAGATCACGACGCGCAGCCCGGTCGGCTTCACGATGGGCTTCATCCAAAGTTTCGGCCGGCCGAAGCTGTGCCTGCGTGCGCCGTTCTGCGCGGCGCACCGGGGGCACTGGCGGCGCGTCAAGCTGCTGATCGTCGCCGGCCTGGTACCCGTCCTGCTCTGCCTGTTCAGCCTCGCGATCGTGATGGTGCGATGGAAGGACTACGCTGACACCACACCCGGAGCGGTCCACGGCATCGCCTTCCTGGTGTTGCTGTTCGGCTGGGCCTTGCTGAGCGTGCTCGTTTACGAGACGTCGTTGCACCCCACCGTGGTCGAGGCGAACCGGCTGGTGCTGAAGGGCGTGAGCGACGGCTTTATCCGCGCCGTGGAGCAGCAACGCCGCCGCCGGAAGTCGGGCAACTGACTGCACGCGGCAGCCGATCCCGATTCACACCGGAGTACGGAACCATGCATCACCCTTGCTTCCGCCTGCTGTCCTGCGCCTTGCTCGCGGCCTGTGGGCTGGCGATGCCCCACGCGGCCCGCGCCGAGACGCCGCCGGCCAGCCCCTGGCGCTGGGATGACATTCGTCCCGGTCGGGAACCGCAGCTGCGGTTGTTCGCGGGCGAGCACCCGGCGGGGTTCCTGCGCCGGCCGGGCGACCTGACGCCCGACAACTGGTTCCACGACGGCCACCTGCGCGGCTACGCCCTGCTGAACCTCGGCGACGTGGTCCGCAGCGTGGACCTCCGGCGGGGCAAGGGGCCGGTCTACATGTTCGGCAACGCCCGCGTCCCAAAGCTGCTCGACGACGTGACGGCGGTCTTCGACGAGAAGGAGTTTCCCCGCGCCGGCAAGCCGCTGCCGTTGCGCGAGCTGCTGTCGTGGTGCAACTGTCAGGGCATCCTCGTCGTCCGCCACGGCAAGGTGGTGTTCGAGGAGTACCCCGGCATGGACCCCGCCCAGCGGCACCACTGGATGAGCGTGTCCAAGACCACGCTCAACCTGCTGCTGGGCAAGCTGGTGTCCGAGGGCAAGCTCGACTTGCGCAAGCAGGTCGCCGACTACGTGCCGGAGCTGAAGGGCAAGGGCTACGGGTCGTTCACGTTGCAGGAAGTGGCCGACATGGACGCGGATGTGAACATGGACGAGCGGAACTACCACGACCCGAAGTCGGCCTTCTGGGACTTCGGCCGGTCGCTGGGCTGGTTCGGCGACGATGGCCAGTGGCCCGGCGGCAACAAGCAGTATTTGGCCACGCTCTCTCGCCTGGAGAAGCCGGCGGGCGAGGACGGTGAGAAGGTGCGCTACACCTCGTCGAACTCGCAGGTGCTGGCCTGGGTCGTCGAGAAGGTCGCGCGCGAGCCGTTCACCGAATACTTCGAGCACGCCGTCTGGCGGCACCTCGGCGCGGTGGCCGACGCCAGCGTGACGGTGGACCGGCACGGCTTCCCGTTCGTCGGCGGCGGCTACAGCTCGACCCTGCGCGACCTGGCCCGCTACGGCACGATCTGGGCCAACCGCGGCGTCGCTCCGGACGGCACGCGCGTCTTCGCCGAAAGCTGGCTGAAGGAAAACACCTCCGGCAAGGGGCCGAAGCTCCGCGACTACCGCTACCGCAACCAGTCGTACTCGAAGGGCGGGGCCATCGCCCACCAGGGGCATTCCGGGCAGATGCTCTGGGTCAACCCGGCGTCGGGCGTCATCGTCGCGACCTTTGGCTCGACGACCACGCCGAGCGGCGGCACCAGCTGGTCCCGGCAGGTGTACCTGCTGGCCGCCGAAACCATCGACCGGCACCTGCGCGACCGGAAAATCGCCGAGCAGCCCTGAGCGGGAAAGAAACCGGGCGCAGGGCATGTTTGCGTGCGTCGCCGCAGCGCTGTATGATTGGCCCGACGTGCGAACGGTTTCGGTGCAATGCCGGCGGGTTACCTCTCCACGACATGGCTGCATCCACCATTCTGTCATTGACCGGCGCCCTGCGCGAAGGCGGGCTCTTGCCGCCCGAGCAGCTGGACGAGTTGCCCCGCCTGCAAGCGCAGTTCCCCGACAGCCGCGCGCTGGCCCAGGAACTGCTGCGCCGCAACTGGCTCACACCTTTTCAGGTCAACCAGCTGCTGCTGGGCAAGGGGCAGACGTTGCGCCTGGGGCCGTACCGGCTGCTGCAACGGCTCGGCGAGGGCGGCGGCGGGCAGGTCTTCCGGGCCGAGCACAGCGTCATGCGTCGGCCGGTCGCTCTCAAGCTGCTGCGCCCCGAGTTGCTCACGGACGCGGAAACGTTGCGGCGCTTCGAGCGCGAGATTCAGTTCGTCGCCGGCATCGCCCACCCCAACGTGGTCCAGGCACACGATGCCGGCCAGGTGGGCGCCACGTACTTCCTGGCGATGGAGTACATTCCCGGCCAGGACTTGCACCAGCTGGTGAAGCAGCGCGGCCCGTTGCCCGTCGCCCAGGCGTGCGAGTACATCCGGCAGGCGGCCCTGGCGCTACAGCACATCCACGAGCACGGCCTGGTGCATCGCGACGTCAAGCCGTCGAACCTGATCCTCTGTCAGCCGCCCACCGCGACGGCGGCCACGCCCGACCCCGACCGCACCGCGGCCATCGTGCCCGCGCCGACGGCCCTGCCCGTGGCGCACTGGGGCGTCGTCAAGCTGCTCGACCTGGGCCTGGCCCGGCTGCTGCACCCGCACACCGACGCCCGCGCCCGCACCCTGACCGCCGACCAGTCGCTGACGATGGGCACGCTGGATTACCTGTCGCCCGAGCAGGCCGTCGATTTCCACAACGTCGATATCCGCGCCGACGTCTACAGCCTGGGCTGCACGTTCTACTTCCTGCTGACCGGGCTGCCGCCCTTCACCGAGGGCACGACCGCCCAGATCCTGCTGAAGCACCAGTCGGCGGAGCCGACGCCGGTGCGGCAACTGCGGTCGGACGTGCCGCCGGACGTGGCGGCGCTCGTGGGCAAGATGCTGGCGAAGCGGCCCGAGGACCGCTTCCAGACGCCGGGCGAGATCGCCGCCCTGCTGCCCGCCCCGGTCGCTATCCCGCTGGCGGATTCGACATTCACCGGCCGGAGCCTGCGCGGCTGGACGGCCCGGCTGCGCGGCTACTCGAGCCGGCTGGGGCCTCGCCACTGGCTGCCGGCGCTGCGTCGACTGTCCTGGAAGACCTGGGCCGGCGTCGCGGGCAGCCTGGTGCTTCTGCTGGCGCTCTGGCAGGTCTGGGCCTGGTGGGCCACACCCACTTTCCGCATCAGCGCCCGCGACGGCAGCGGCGCGACCACCTACGGCGACCGCGGGGCGGAACACACTCCCCAGGCCAAGGCCCCGGCGATCCTGGTCCGCGAACAAGGGCCGACGCTGCGCGGCATGGTCCGCTTCGACCTGTCCGTGCTCCACGGCCGGCGCAACATCGGCGACGCGGTGCTGGAATTGACCCTGGCCAACGCCCGCCCGGAGGCCCGCACCATCCAGGTGTTCGGTTTACCCGACAAGCACGGCTGGGAACTCTGGGAACCGGCCCGGCAGACCTGGCACGGCTTCCCGATGCAGATGCACGAACCCAACCACGGCGTCCTCCTGGGTGCCATCCACGTCGGCCGCGAACTGGCCCAGAAGGGCGGGGCGACCGTCACGCTCTCCAACGCGGCCCTGGTCGAGTTTCTCCGCAAGGACACCAACGACGTGGTGACGTTCGGTTTCCTTTCGCCGGAACCCAACCCGACGCCGCTGGAAATCGCCGGCCGCCAGCACCCCAACCTACCGTCGCCGGCCCTGCGCATCACGCTGCGCTAACCGGCCGGCGCGCCTGCGTTGCTTCCCATCACCCCTGCCGAGGCACCCTCATGAAGACCCTCCTGCCGATCACCGCCCTGGCCCTGCTGCTTGGGACTGCCGCTCCGCCCGCACCCGCCGCGGACCCCGCCGACACGAAAATCGCCGTGCTCATCATTGACGGCCAGCACAACCACAACTGGCGGGCCACCACACCGTTTCTCAAGCAGGTGCTGGAAAAGAGCGGGCGCTTCACCGTCGAGGTGTCGTCCAACTTGAAAGCGGGCGATAAACCGGGCGAGACGCCCACGGTGCCGTTCCCGCCCGATCTGGGCAAGTATCAAGTAGTCGTCAGCAACTACAACGGTGCGGCCTGGCCGGAGGAGTTCCAAAAATCCTTCGATAGCCGGGTGCGCGAAGGCAAGCTCGGTTTCGTGCTGTTTCACGCCGCCAACAACTGCTTCGCGAACTGGCCGGAATTCAACCGCATGGTCGGCATGGCCTGGCGCAACGCCAAGTTCGGCGACCGGCTGTACGTGGATGAAGCCGGCAAGGAAGTGCGCGTGCCGAAGGGCGAGGGCGCCAACACCGGCGAGACGAATCATCCGTACCCGGTCATCGTGCGCCAGGCCGAGCACCCGATCACCAAGGGCATGCCGAAGGAATGGCTGCACGCGAAAGACCAGCTGATGCACAACCTGCGCGGGCCGGCCGAGGAAGTGCAGGTGCTGGCCACCGCGTACTGCCCGCAGACCAAGGTCCACGAGCCAATCGTCTGGACGGTGGGCTACGGCAAGGGCCGGATCGTCCACACGCCGATGGGGCACGACGTTTTCGCCATGAGCTGCGTGGGCTTCGCGACCACCGTGCTGCGCAGCACCGAATGGGCCGCCACCGGCAAGGTCACGCTGCCGATCCCGGAGAACTTTCCCGCCGCGGACAAGACCAGCCAGCTGCCGGTGGAGAAGAAGTGAGGTCAGACTGGTCCCGCCGAGGTAGCAAGCCGCCGCACGAAGTCCGCGTGTTCGGGGCTGACGATGCCTTGCTGCACCGTGGCCAGCACCTGCGGCATGTCGCCGCGCAGCAAGGCCGCTACGTCGAGCCACAGTCCGGGGAAAACTTCGCTGCGCAGGATGCCGTCGCTGCCTGGCTTCAGGGGTTGAAACTCACCGGCACGCAGCACGAACCAGTCGAACTGCCGATCCTGCACGCGCCAGACGAGGTACTCGCGCACGCCATTCCGGCGATAGACGTGCAGCTTGGTGTGCAGGTCGAAGCTGGCGCTGCTCGCGGAGATTTCGCCTACCAGTTCGGGCGCTAGCTCGACATAGTCATCCGCGCTGATGCGTGCCTGCCCGCCGCGCGCCGGGTCGATCAGCAAAAAGGCATCAGGCTGGGGTTCGTTGTCCAGGTCCAGGCGTGCCGTGCCGTTGTCTCCACCCTCCACGCCAGGCGTGGCGGCTTCGTAGGTGCCCAACCAGGCGATCAGGCGGAAGTGTGGCCGGCTGTGACGACGATGGCGCACGGGCGAAGGCATGTAAACTACTCCTTCAATCAACTCGGCCTTCTTCAAATGCGGCATGGCGTGATAGCGCCGCTCGAACTCGTCGCGCGTTAGCCGGTCGCCGGGTCTCAGAGGCGGGATCGAGGATGGCATGGCGACAGCACTCCAGGTTGGGATCGACCTGCGTTTATTCCAGGGTAGCAGGGGCGATTCGGGCCGGTCAAGCTACAGCACAGGCCACTTCGCATTGCCTCGGTTGCCCTGGTTTGTCTATACTGCGTAAACTTTTCGCGCGATCCGACTCGCCACATGGGATGGAACCCGATGGCACTCACCCAGCTGCCGCCCGTCTCCGCCGCGCCTTCGCCGCAGGCCCAGCCGCAACGTCCCGGCCGGGCCACGCGCTTCGCCGCGCCGCCGCGCCTGTCGGTCGTCGTCGTCAACTATCGGCAGTGGCGCAACACCGCGCAGCTGGTGCGCGGCGTGCTGGCCGAGCCTTGCACCCAGCATGGGCTGGTCGAGGCCGTGGTGGTGGACAACCATTCGCCGGCGCATCCGCTGGCCCGCCGCCTGCGCCGCTGGCCGGGCGTCTCGCTGCGCCGCTGGCGGCAGAATCGCGGGTTCGCCGCCGCCGCCAACGAAGGCTGCCGGCTCAGCCAGGGCGACTGGCTGCTGCTGCTCAATCCCGATGTGACTTTGCCCGAAGGTTTTCTCGACGGCGTGCTGGAACTGGCCGAGCGCCTGGAAACCGAAGACCCCCGCGCGGGCGTGGTCGGCTTCCGGCTGCAACACACCGACGGCAGTCCCCAGTGGTCGGCTGGCCCCTGGCCGACGCTGCTCGGCACCCTCGCGGGGCTATGCTTGCCGCGCGCGTGGCGCAAATGCCGGCCGGTGAGGACACGCCGCCGCTGCCGGGTGCCGTGGGTCACGGGCTGCTGCCTGCTGCTGCGCCGCGACTGCTGGCAACAGCTGCAAGGCTTCGACGAGGATTTCTTTCTCTATTACGAAGATGTGGACTTCTGCCGGCGGGCCAAGGCCCAGCGCTGGCACGTCTGGTTCGAGCCCCGGCTGCACGTGATTCACCACCAGCCGCTGCACGTCAGACGGGTGCCGCCGCACCTCCGGCTCTGCACGCGCCACGGCCTGCTGACCTACGCGGCCAAGCACTGGGCAACCTGGGAACAGACGCTGTTGAACGGCATCGTGCGCCTGGAAGGCCGCCTGCGAGAATGGTGGGCGAAGCGTCGCGGCAATGCGCGCCGCGCGGGCATGTTCGGCCAGCTGGCCGCGCTGGCCCGCGACTTCTCCATCAACCGCCGCACGCGCGCCCGCCGGCGGCTGGATCGCGTACTGCGAGAAGTGTAGCGCTGGCGCGCCGCGCGTGGTCACAGCTGTTCCAA
>JAEUIF010000821.1 GCA_016795185.1 Planctomycetia bacterium
ATACTGTTCGTACTCCTCGTTGGCGGCGGCCGCTTCGCGGGCCTGTTTCTCAAACTCGGCGTGCTTGGTCGGCAGCCGGAGCTGTTTCAGGTTCGCCTTCACCAGCAGGCGCTGGGCTTCGACGGTCATCGGTTCCCTCCCAGAAAAGAAGTTGGTCAAACGGACAGAGATTGGGCAGCGGCACCTGCGCGGCCTGAGCCGCTGCCGGTAACCCGTCCCGAGGCCCGGTTGGCCCACGGGCCGCTGCGGTCAACCCGTTCGGGTGCAAGATCGCCGCCACGCGGAAGCCGCTGGCCGTGCGGCTGGTCTCGCTGGCCTGCTCGACTTGGGCGAGAGACTGCTGAGCCAGCAGTTGCAGGACGCGCACGAAGTGACGCCGTCCCCCCGTGGCGCCGTGCTGTTTTTCCAGGGCCCGGCGCAGTTCGGCGAACACGGCCGGCAGTTCCCAATTGCGGCAAACGTGGGCTTGATCCAGCGCCGCCGGCCGCCGGCCCAGCGCGGCCAAGTAGTGCAGCGGTTCCACCACCCAGACCCCGGGCTCATACGAGCGGGCATGACGGGCAATCTCCTGGTCGCCGGCTACCACGGTCACGGCATCGACATAGCCCTTGACCGTCAAGGTCTGAAAGGCCAAGGCACGCGGCACGCTGTAGCGGTGGTGGTCGAAGCGCACCGTCTGGTACTTGTCTACCTGGGCCGGCTGGCGGAGGCAGGCGTCGAACGGCTGCGGCGGCAGGACCAGGGCTTGAACTCGTTCGCGGGCGAAACGCTGGCCGATGGTCTCGCGCTGCTCGGCCTGGGTGCGGACCTGATCCAGCAAGGCGCACTGGCGCAAGTGTACGTTCAACCGCTGCAGGTCCAGGATCTGCGGCACCGGCATCGCCCAGTCGCGCTGGCAGAACTTGACCCGCCCCTCAACGCGCGGCTTCTCCTGCGGCGCGCGCACCAGGCAGAAGCGCGGCGCGAACGTGTAATGGCTGGCCAGGGCGGTGTAGCGTTCGTGCAGGCCACGCGCCCGCCCCTTGAAGATCAGCGGCGCTACCGTTCTCGGATTGTCCCACCAGAGTTCGCGCGGCACGCAACCGTAAAAGGCGAACGCCGTGACCAGGCCGTGCAAGATGGCTTCGGTGCGTTCGGTCGGCAGCGCCAGGGCGAAGGGACAGTTGGAATAACCCCAGGTGGTCACCAGCACCGGGACCAAGCGGCGGCCGTCGGGGAAATCGACGTAGATGTGCCCGAAGTCGGCTTCGAGGCGCTGGCCGGGTTCATGAGCGAGCGGAATGAACGTCTCGACGTGACGCTGCCGGTGGGCGCGGACGTACCAGCGCACGCGCTCCGCGCCGCCGGCATAGCCATGCTCGTCGCGCAGCCGGCGAAAGAGCTTGCTGGCAGTGTGCCGTTGCTTGGGCGGCGCTGGTTCGTCAGCCGCCAGGATGGCGTCGATGATCGGCTTGAAGGCATCGACCAGCGAGGGTCGGGGCTCCCGGGGCGCGGGTGGGGGCGGTTCCGCCTGGGCGAGGATCTCCTGAATTTTGCGTTTCGAGTGATGGAAGGTCCGGGCCAGGTCATTGACGCCCATACCGTCGCGGTAAGCCAGGCGGACCTCTGCATATTTGTCCACAATGAGAACCATCCTTGACCTCCCTGTTGCTGGCACCTTGTACAGGAAGCCAGCATAGAGGAGATTCTCAGGCGCGGTTCCCTTTTTGACGAGGATTTTGCTCTTGGCCGGTTCCCTTTTGCGCGAGGGTTTCCACCGGCCGTGCTGACGAACTCGGCCTTTTCCAAGGTCACACCATTGACCCGGAAAACAAGGCCGAAACGCTGGTACTTGGCGGCCGGGCTAAGCTCGCTGCCGTCTTCAAAATGAACGGGCGCCTCGAAGACGCCCTTGCCAATAAGCGTGGACGCCTGACCAATTCCGAAAACCACATACTTGTCACCTGCGGAGCTGGACACCCCAAGGGCGCTGTAGGCCATCGCCTGAGTCAGCGTGAGTACGTTGGTGGCCCCGGTCAGAGCGGTGAACGTAGGCGGATTCGTCGAATAGGGATTAAACTAGGGCTGGCACCGGGGGCCGTAGTCATCGTCGCCACATTTTTGATGCCGGCCCCATTGAGCTGGCCAGGGCGGCGGCGTCGAGCGTTGTCAAGGTCGTCAATGTCAAGGACGGCGTGGCCGGGTCTTCGGGAAAATAGGTTGGCTTGGCCGTGCCGTCCGTCAACGGGTCGAGTTGGTCGGGAAAACTGAGTACAGGGCCTGGTAGGTGGTGACCCATTCGTTGACCTCACTGAAGTTGGTTGCCGATGACGAGGTGTGCGCCCGGCCGAGCATGTTGGGCAACTGCGGCAGAATGATGACGGCGAGGGCAACTAGGTTTTCACGATGGCTTGGGCGTAGGTCGAGTTCTCATCGCTGGTCATCAGTTTTATCCGCCGGCCCTCGGCGCGTCGGTGGAAATCCTCGACCAGCAGTTGCACGTGCTCGCCGCTATGTCGGCCCGTGACCAGGCTGACGAACAAGCGATGCTCCGGGTCCAGGGCCACATAGTCCCGGTAGTCGCCCTGCTCATTGTCAGCCGGGTCGCTGCGGTTGCAGTGTTTATCCTTTTTTTCCACGAACGACCACTTTTACGTCGAACCGGATTTCGCGGGTCTGCGGGGAAGATAGCGATCAGCTCGTCGTGCAGTTGCGCGGCGTGTTTGCCGGCGCGCACGCTGTAGCGGACCACCGTGTCCTTGTTCACGCCGACCAGGCAGCTGGCCTTACGGACGACCACGCCTTCGGCGATGTGCTGCAACTGGGCAATGGCTTAGTCGTCAGGTAGGCGACTGACGAACACCGGCGTGCCCTTGGATTCGGAGCGGCGGGCCTTACCGGAGTGGCAGTAGAGCAAGGGGGCTGGCGCCGGCCGTGGCGGGCCGACGTGGTCGGGGCGGAAGGAGACTCCGAAGTGACGGCGGATCAACTGGGCGACGCGGGCGGTGGTCCACAGGCAGTTGGGCCAGCCGTGGTGGGCCGCCCCGTGGCGGAGCAGGCCGTCCAGTTCGCGCAACTGGTCGTCCGAAAGGCGCGGGGTCGGGCCGCGCTGAGGCAGAGCGGCGAGGGCCTGGGGGCCCTGGTCGGCGGCCTTCCGCCGACGGTAGAAGGAGGTGCGGTTCACGCCCAGCACGCGCGCTACGACGGTGCGCATTTCGCCTTGACGGACACGCTCGACCGCTAGACGGCGGCACTCCAGTTCATCAGGTGTTCCAAGAGATCTGCGCAGCTAAGATTTGGATGCGGACAGTTGCACAAAGAATTCATTACCCGCGCAGGCCGCAGTAGGGGCACACGACCGCACTTTCCGCGGATGCGAGCGACGAATTGCCTCCCTGCCACCGGTTTGCCCCGCCCTGGTCCAAATTCCCCCATGGTCTCAGCTGTACTCCCAATGGCCAATCGCCTACTACGGGTCGACAGAGAGTTGACAGAAGTCTGTCGGCCGAGGTGTAATGAGCAAGAATCGCAAAACAACCTCGATCAGGAGATCGGTGGACTATGAGTCAGCCATCGCCCCCGCATTGCATCAAGATTGGTTTGGCAGGCACATTTCAGCCGACGGGCACCGTGCATACGTCTCCCACCGACATCGATCAGCTGTGCGAACAACTCAAAGCCGATGAAACCAACCGCCTGCTGCTGTATTTTCATGGCGGACTGAATGCGGAAGCCGATGGGTTGCGCTGCGCGGAACATCTAAGACAGCGTTTTCAATCCAAGACTTTTCCCATCACCTTCGTTTGGGAAACCGGGCTCCAGGAGACGCTTGTCGAGCGGATCACCTGCTGGTTGAACAACCCGATGTTCCGCAAGATTCGCGATTACGTGAGTATTTTCGGAGCGCGCTATGCTTCGCAGGAAGGAGGAGTCCGAGGCACGGGAACTGGTCCCTCCCTGGCGGCAGCAGCGCGGGAATTTGACCAAGCCCAGCCATTCGCCCATCTCGACGCCGGCCTGGCGCTTCCCACCGATCTCGACGACCTCACACCACGACTGGAAGCCGAGTTGGAAGGAGATTTCGCCACAGACGAAGAGTTACAGACACTGGTGGCAGATGAACTGAAAGCCGGCAACTTGGCAGCGAAGCGTCTGGTTGGCGAGGGTGAAGTCCGCGGCAGCAGGATCGGCGGTTTTTGGCTGTATCCGGCAAAGTGCGCGGCGAAGATCGTCTGGAGAGTTTACCGTCGCTACGCCGCCAAGACGCAGCATGGTTTTTACCCCACCGTGGCTGAGGAAATCATTCGCGAACTTTATCTGGCGGAGGTTGGCGCCTGGGTATGGGCGAGCATGAAGCGCAAGGCGCATGACATGTGGGCGCGTAACGACGGGCTCATCGGGGATGAAAGGTATGTGGGCGCTTACTTTCTGGAGCGCCTGGAAGAACTGCGGCAAGCCAAGCCTTCCCTCCAAGTCGATCTGGTCGGCCACAGCGCAGGTTCGATCACGATCTGCCACCTCCTGGCGGCGGCACGGCGGACAGAGCGTCTGAAGTTCCGCAACGTCATCTTTTTAGCGCCGGCCTGCACCTGCGAGTTGCTGCATCGCGAGATCGTCTTGCAGCCGGGGCGGTACGAGCGCTTTCGTTTGTTCGCGCTGGATGATGCCCTCGAGTGCGCCGACCAACTGCGCCCGGGCCTCTATACGCGATCCTTGCTGTATCTGGTCTCGGGAGCGCTGGAGGAACATCCCGACACGCCCCTGGCTGGCTTGCAGCGGC
>JAEUIF010000843.1 GCA_016795185.1 Planctomycetia bacterium
TCGGACGACGACCGGCTGAGCCGGCATATTGCGGAGCGTGCCGGCAGCCCGTTCCGGGCCTACCGGCGCCGGCCAGCGACCGCCGCAAGCTAGGTAAACTGGGCAGGCTATTGGCAAAAGCAGAGTGGGTCTTGGACCCGCGGGGCGGTTCTGGCTCCGCCACTCTGCCACGCGAGCGAATGGCGGACCCAGAAGTCGGCATCGACCCTATCGTCCCCGCGCTTGCGTGATGGCCTGGGCCAACTCCTCGGCCCGTTGCGAGCCGATCAGCAACCGCGAGCCGTCGTTCAATTCCAGCTGCACGCCCCGGTTGCCGCGCGTGTTGTACGCCTGGCCCTTGCCGAACAAGCCGTAGCGGATGCCCCAGCCGCCGTACTCGACGATGGGCTGGTAGGTCCGCGGTTCCCAGGAGCGGATCTCCGCGAGCGAAATGCTCCGGTCGACAAAGGGCGTGAAGCGGACGTGCAGCCGTTCGCCATCGACCGCGACCCGCAGCTTCATGCCGAAGAGCAGGGCGGCGACCAACAGCTGCATCAGGGCGACGACGCCCGCGCTGACAGCCATCGCCTCGACCGGCGCGGGTTGTCCCGCCAGGTACGCTGGACCGAACGCCGCCAGCAGCACCAGCAACGACGCTCCCAGCGTCAGCCAGAACCAGCATGGCGAAAACGACTGTTCTTCCTCGAAGTAGACGGCTTGCCCGGTCATGGCCTGGACCTCCTGAGTCTCTTCCGGTAATTCGGTCGCCGAGGTGCCGCATTTCCTGCTTGCCCGCGCGGCAGCGCCGGCTATAATTCGAGCAATCCTCCAGGGGATTCTCCACAGGGCGCCGTGGCTTCCGGTCCCTCCAGCACGATTGCCGGACTTGGCCGCATCTCGTCGCGCGCCGTTTCCCCTTCGGTCAATCGATTCTCTCCGCCAACCCAAAGCGAAGCATCATGCGCTGGCAGCAACTCGAATACCTCGGCAAGGGACTGTTCCTGGGCCTGCTCCTGTTCACCGCCTTGCAGCACCCCGCGCGGGCCGACCTGGAATTGCAGGGCTGGTGCCTGCTGGGCGGCCTGGCCGTGTGCCTAGCCGTGGCCGCCTTCCTGCGGCTCCGCCAGGGCTACCAGGTCAACGGCCGTTACCTGACCTTCGTGCTCTTCCTGATGCTCGAAAGTCCGATGCTGACCTACCTGGGCATCCTTGGCGGCATGGCGCTGGCCGCGGCCCTGGTCCCGCGCCGCGCCGAACAGACCTGGCTGCTGCCGGCGGCGCTGATCGGCGGCGTGGTCGTGGGCATCGGCTTCGCCTGCTTCCGCTTCATCCGCCATCGCGGCACGCGCATCGGCATCAGCCTGGCGCTGGCCCTGGTGCCCGTGCTGGCGGTCTTCGGCTGGCAGCACCTGAACCCCAGCTTCCTGGCCGATTCTCAATCCGTGGGCATTCAGCTGCTATTGGGCATCCCGTTCTTCTACCTGCTGACCTTCGCCGGCCGGAGCGAGGAATCCGAAGTGGAGATCGGGGCGATCTGCGCCACGCTGGCCCTGGGCCTCTGGCTCTGGCAGCCGCTGCCCAACTTCAAGACGGTGGCCGTGCTGGTGCCCGGCGCGCTCTACCTGGTCTACACGACGCGCATGCTGCCGCAGCTGCGGTTGTTCAAGCACATCCTGCGCGGCCTGAGCCACCTCGGCGCGGGCCGGCATCGTCAGGCATTGCAGGTCTTCCGCCGGGCGATGGAACTCGACCCGACGAACAAGCGGGCGCGCGACGGCCTGTGGGCCGTGCATCGTTCCATCGACTTGCAACAGGCGGCGAAAGACCCGACGCTCTCCACCCTGATCGACGCCGGTATGTGCCTGGACCGCGCCGGTTCGCTGCTCATCGAGGCCAAGCCGACGCCCGAGCAGTTGCAGGAAGCCGAGAACCTGCTCGATTTCGTGCTGAACCAGCGGCCCCAGCAACGGCCTTCGGTGCTGTACTGGCGCGGCGTGCTGCACCTCAAGACCGACAAGCTGGATCAGGCGCAGCAAGAATTGACCGAGGTGCTGGAGCCCTTGGGCGAAGACGCCGACCCGCGTCAGGCGGCCGACCGCGAAACCATCCTTCTCCGGGCCTGGCAACTGGCCTTGCTGCTGCACCCGGAGATGCAGAAGCGCGTGGGCGCGCCGCAGCTGGCCATCCCCGGCCGACGCATGGAAGCCATCGCCGCCGTGGAGCGCCGCCTGGCCGAAAACCCCGACAACCCGCCGGCCTGGGATTTGAAGCGCCTGCTCTACGCCAGCATCACCGAGGAGGAATACAAGCAGAAGGCGGGCAGCGGCACGGCGGCGGACTTCGACCATGCCTACGTGCAGCAACTGGGCCAGGCGCTCATCACGGACCCCAGCCGCTGGGAGCGCGGCAGCGAGTTCCTGCGGCTGGCGGTGCGCGGCCTGTTCACGCAGGCCCCTTCGATCTATGTCCAGGTTGCCCGCGCCGCCGACCAGGCCGGGCAGCCGGAAATCTCCTGGCACTACTACCGCCAGGTGCAGCAGATCGGCCGGCAAGTCGGCCCGGCTCATTTGGCCGACGAGGACAAGAAGCTCTACTTCTCGACGGTCAAGATGCTGGCCGAGGACGCCGCTCGCCGCGAGGACCTCGACGCCGCCATCGACAGCTATTCGCTGCTCACCCAGAGCGACACCGGCACCATCGAGACGCTGCGCACCCTGGCGACGCTTTACGAAAAGAAGAAGGACGTCTTCAACGCCCTGCGCGTCACGGAAAAGGCCCTGGTCTACAACAGCGGCGACAAGGACTTGCTGGAGAAGAAGGACAAGTATTACTACTCGGTCTTCCCGCAAGACCTCAAGCCGCACCTGGAAGCGATCAAGAACTGGTTCGACGTGGCCTATTGCCTGAAGAAATCTTCGGGCATCCTGAATGCCAAGAGCGCGGACCTGGACATGGTCGATTGGGCGCTGCACCTGGCCACGATCGCCGCCGTGGTGCAGCCGACGAGCATCGCCGCGAAGGTGCTGGAAGCCCGCGCCCGGCTGCGCAAAGGCGAGCGCGACCCGGCCTTGCAAATCCTCGAAGACCTGCGCGAGCAGAAGCCGGAATCGTTCCCGTCCGGCGACGACGAGGAAGCCTGGTACCTGGCGCAGCGGTTGCTGGGCGACCTGTATCTGAACGAGGTCGCCCGGCCCGACCTGGCCATCGGCTGCTACCTGGATTTCCGCAAGAGCAGCAAGAGCGGCGCGGACACGCTCTACAAGCTGGGCCAGGCCTACGAGGCCACCGGCGACGCGGCGAAAGCGGCGAAGTTCTACGAAGCGGTCACGTCCTACGACGGCCACCCGCTGAACTACGACGCCCGGCAGGCGCTGTACCGGGTGAAGGGGGGCTAGACCGCTAGCGGCTTTACTTGTACGTCGGGCTTTCCAGCCCGACACGAAGCGCCGGACCCCGTGCGGTGTCG
>JAEUIF010000847.1 GCA_016795185.1 Planctomycetia bacterium
CGGCATCGAATGCGGTTTGGACGACCGCTGGGAGATCGCGGAGAAATCTCCGGAGGAACCCAATCATGCCGAACCCCAGCATGCCCAGTCTTGAGCGCGACAGCCGGCAGCGGGACATCGTCCCACCAGAGCGATTGGCAAGCTGTCACGCCCAGGTTATCGGCGTCGGCGCCATCGGCCGGCAGGTGGCGTTACAACTGGCCGCACTGGGAATGCCACAGCTGTCGCTGATCGATCATGACGACGTCCGGGTCGAGAACCTGGCGCCGCAGGGCTACCTGGTCGAGGACCTGCAGGCATTGAAGGTCGAGGCCACGGCAGCGCTTTGCCGCCGGATCAATCCGGAAATCCAGGTCACACCCCAGGCCGAGCGGTTCAAGCGCTCGTCGGCCCGAGACCTGTCCTTCGACCAGCAGCTGATTGTCTTTGCTTGCGTGGACAGCATTGTCACGCGGCGGCTCGTCTGGGAATCGCTTCGTCAGCGAGCCGCCCTATTCATCGATGGCCGGATGAGCGGCGAGACCATTCGGGTTCTCGCCGTCGATTCACCCGCGACCGACCGGCGCTATCCGCACACGCTCTTCACCGCCGAGGAAGCATATGCGGGGACCTGCACGGCGAGGTCCACGATCTACACCGCGTCGATCGCTGCCGGGCTGATGGTCGGCCAGCTGACCCGGTGGCTGCGCGGCCTGCCCGTCGATGCGGACCTGATACTCAATCTGCTGGCGTCGGAGCTGACCGTCGGCGCTGTCCCGACCCCGTAAACCAAGTCCGCGATGCATCACTTCCGACCCGGCGGGGCGTGCGCCCTGCCGGGTCTTCTTGTCAAAGAGGACCACGCACCATGAGCCATATTGTCACGATCTCCACACGCATTACTAACGCCGCCGCCGTGACGGCGGCCTGCCGTCGATTGCTCTTGCCCGAACCGGCCCACGGCACGGCCAAGCTCTACAGCGGCGAGGCGACCGGTCTGCTCGTGCAGCTGCCGGCCTGGCGCTTCCCCGCCGTCATCGACACCCAGACGGGGACCATCGCCTACGACAATTTCGACGGTGAGTGGGGCGAAGTGCGCGAATTGCACCGCTTCCTCCAATCGTATGCCGTTGAGGTCGTCCGCATGCAGGCACGGCAGCGCGGCAAGGCCATCACCGAGCAGCAGCTCGCCGACGGCAGCATCAAGCTCTCGATCCAGGAGGACTGACATGAGCGCGCCGCGCCGCCGCATTATCCGCCCGCCGGTCGCGCCGCCCACCCCGCCGGCGCAACCCCAACGACAGCTCGCGAAGCTTCGCGCCCGACTCGAAAAGGAACGGGCAGCCCTCGGCCGCTGGCAAACCCGGTTCCGCCGCGCTTTTCGCACTATCGACCGGCTGCAACGCGCGATTTCCCGCCTGGAACGAAGAATCTCCCAACTGGAGGAATCCTGATGCGAACCATCGAAGTTCTGATTTCGCCTACCGGCGAAACGACGGTGCAAACCCGGGGCTACACGGGTGCCGACTGCCTCCAGGCCAGCAAGTGGCTGGAGCGCTCGCTCGGCATTGCCACTGCCGACCAAAAGACCGCCGAGTTTTTTCAAACGGAACAGGCTCAGCAGCAACTCCCGGCGACGGGAGAAGGCCATGAGTGACTCGTTGCCCGCCCGACGGCCAACCCTTTAGCGAAACCAATAACCCGGAGAAACGGCATGACCCTCGCCGAGCAATTGACTGACTACATCCATGCCGCCTCCAGCGGCATCTGGCTGCAAACCCTGGAGCCCGACGAAGCCGAGCGCGAGATCGTCCAACTCGCGCGGCAGCACCACTGGAAGGTCGCCGTCTGGGACGTGGCCAACGGCCTGCGCGTGCCAACCACCACCGGCACCGCCCGCCCGGAAGCTGGGGCTGGCGATCCGCTCGCAGCGTTGCGAGCGCTACCCGCCTTGGCCGATCCCAATAGCACCGCCCTGCTGCTTCTCCACAATTTCCATCGTTTCTTGGGCAATGCCGAGACGATTCAGGCGACATTCGCGCAGCTCATTCAGGGCAAGCAGCAACGGACGTTTATCGTGGTCCTCTCCCCGGTTGCCGACATCCCCCTGGAGCTGCAAAAGGTTTTCCTGGTGGTCGAGCACGCGTTGCCCGGCCGTGAGCAGGTGCAACAAATTGCCCGCGAGCTGACGGCCGACCATCCCGAGGAGATGCCGAAAGGAGATGACCTCCAGCGCGTCCTCGACGCCACGATGGGGCTGACCCGCTACGAAACCGAAGCCGCGCTGGCCCTGTCGCTGGCCCGGCACAATGCCATCCGGCCCGAAGTGATCTGGGACTTGAAGGCGCAGGCCCTGCGCAAGAACAACCTGCTCACGCTCCACCGGGGCCGCGAGCGGTTCGACACGCTGGGCGGCCTGGCCAACCTGAAGTACTTCTGCGGCCGGGCACTGCTCCGCGGCCGGCCGGTCAAACCCAGGGGAGTGCTCCTGGTCGGGGTGCCCGGGACCGGGAAGTCCGCCTTCGCGCGGTCGCTTGGTTCCGAAACCGGCCGGCCGACGTTGATCCTCGACATCGGCGCCCTCTACGGTTCGCTCGTTGGGGCCACCGAGCAGAACGTCCGGCAAGCGCTCCGCATCGCCGACGCCATGGCGCCGTGCATCCTCTTTGTGGACGAGCTGGACAAAAGTTTGTCGGGCATCGGCGGCCAGGGGGACAGCGGCGTCGCCACCCGGCTCTTCGGCACGATCCTTTCCTGGCTCGCCGATCATGAATCGGACGTGTTCTTCATCGGCACCGCCAACGACATCAGCAAGTTGCCGCCGGAGTTCACGCGCGCGGAGCGGCTCGATGCTGTCTTTTTCCTGGATGTCCCGAGTGCCGAGGAGCGCAAGACGATCTGGGACCTCTACCGCCGGCAGTTTCAGCTCGACGACGGCCAGAAGCTGCCCGACGACGCCGACTGGACCGGTGCCGAGATCCGCAGTTGCTGTCGGCTGGCGGCGCTGCTTGACCTGCCCTTGGCGCAGGCCGCCCGGCAGGTTGTGCCCGTGGCTGCCACGGCGGCCGAGCAGATCGAGCGCCTGCGCACCTGGGCTTCGGGCCGGTGCCTTTCGGCCAGTGCCTCGGGTCTTTACGCGCATAACAGTGAAGCGACCGCGCGCGGCGGCCGGCGTGTCCAGCGGCCGTCTACCAACTGACACCCACCCAACAGGAGGATCGCATGAGTCCGGAAGAATCGACCGAGCAGCAACAAATCGACATCGAACAGGCCGAGTGCCTCATCATCATCGCGCCCGCCTGGTTCCTGCGCGAGGATTTCCTCGACTGGCGCCAGGGCAAGCGGCTGGAGCAGTGGGACCGCCCCGCCTGCTGGAACCCGCAGGACCGCGACGGCGAATACGCCGACGTGTTCCTGGTCTTCGACCGCCGCTGGCTTGAGCTCGCCGCGCTGGAGCCCGGCAACGAGCACTGCTGGGAAGGCAGCGATCAGCAGGGATTGCCCGATGATCTTTACGAGACCATCGGCAAGCTGCTGCACGAACGCGGCCTCAAGTACGGGATCCTCTGGATCAAGACTTGTTGAACGATCGATCGTTCTCGCCAAGCCGGGGCCGCGCGGAGGCTCCCTTCGCTACCGGTCCCGGTTTTCGTCATGAACTTCAACCAAACAGGAGAACCATGAGCCAAGTTGCCGCTGCCAGCATTCCGCTGGACAACAACCACCCGGCCGAGCGCCTGCGCCGCATCGCCGCCGCCGTCCGGGTCCATTTCACGTGGTGGGGTGTGCGCCGCGCCCTGACCGCCCAGCAAAAAGAAGAGATCGGCGTCGCCTGCGCCGCCGACTCGCGCTTGTTGACCGCCGGCAAGAAACTGGTCGATGTCCGGCACGAGGCGTTCCGCCGGCTGACTTCATTGCGCACCCGCATCGGGCAATTCTGGCGCTCGGTGACGTTGCCCTATGTGGAGCCGGGGATCCGGCTCATCAAACAGTCCGGTATCGACGCCTTCGTCCACCAGATGGAAGGGTTCCGCGAGGAGCTGACCGAGGCCGAAGGCGACCTCAACGCCGTGTACGACCAGGTCAAGGCCGATGCCCGCAACCGGCTCGGCCGGCTGTACGACGCGGCGGATTATCCGCCGGAGATTCGCGGCTTGTTCGCAGTGGATTTTGATTTCCCGTCCGTAGAGCCGCCGAACTATTTGCTCCAGCTGAACCCGGAGATCTATGCCGAGGAACAAGCCCGCGTCGCCCGGCGCTTTGAGGAAGCCGTCCAATTGGCCGAGCAAGCCTTCATTGGCGAGCTCGCCAGGCTCGTGTCGCATTTGACGGAACGGCTGACGGCGGGGCCGGACGAGAAGAAGGTGTTTCGGGACAGTGCCATCGCGAACCTGACGGAGTATTTCGCCCGGTTCCGCGACCTCAATGTTCGCAGTAACGCGCAGCTCGATCAGCTGGTCGAGCAGGCGCAGCAGATCGTCCGTGGCGTTGCCCCGCAGGAGCTGCGCGACAATGCTGGGCTGCGGCAGCACGTCGCTACACAGCTCGCCGCCGTGCAAGCCACCCTCGACGGCATGCTCGTCGATCAACCGCGCCGCCGGATCATTCGCTCGCGCCCGGTGGCCAATGGAGACAGCCATGCGAATGGTGATTGATCCCCAGGGCCAGGTCCGCTGCATCTACACGGAGGCGCTCGACCTGGCCGCTATCGGTCCACTCACGATCCGCCGCGCCAGTCAGGTCGAGCCGGACGCCGACGGCCAATGGTGGGCCGACCTCGCAGCCATGAACGGCCCTTGCCTCGGTCCGTATCGCCAGCGTTCTTTGGCGCTCACCGCCGAGCAAGCATGGCTGGAAACTAACCATCTTCTCCATCCCCCTGAAACTGAGGTGCCCAATGGCTGACCTGATCTCCACAACCGCAAGCAACGGTCCGAAAGTCACAGATTGCGAAGCAGTCCAGCGGATCCTGGAGCGCTATCATCCCGAGCAGGACCTGCACGTGGGCATCGGACCCGACGAGGAGACCGGCGCCGTGCATTTCCACATCTGGGGTCACACCTGGCCCAGAGCCTGGCGCATTCCCGAGGGCGCTGTGGCGGATACGTTCGATCCCTACGAGTCCGACGACACTTACGACGCCGGGCCGGAGGACTTTGAACGCCTGCTCCTGGAAATTGCCCAGCACCTCGCCGAGCCCTTGACCGTCCAGGCCGTCGGCGCGGAGCGCTGCCGCTTCCCGCTCCTGGCTGGTGAATGGCATGTCGAGCCCGGTGGCAGCGTCGTCCAGACCAGCGGCTTCCGTCACGCTTGAGCTTCGTTCCACTCCGTTCGCACCGCTTTCCAACAACCTTGATCCTCATTTACGAAAGGGCATCTCCATGACCCAATCGCAGATCGACCGCGCCGTGGCCCGCGCCACCGGCGAGTCCGTGGGCCTCATCCAGCGCCGCGGCTTCAGCCTGCAGAACTTGCCGGTCCCCTTGCGGCGCCATCGTCGGCGCCGCCAGCGCCGTTCCCCCGCGTCGCTCTCCAAGCATGGCCAAGCAGCCTGTGCCTGAGCGTCGCCCATTCCTACGTGGCGGGGCCGGAACAGAGACCATCCCCGCCCGTGCAGAAAGGAGGCATTCCTTGATCGAGCTTCCCCGCTACCTGGCCCGGAACTTCCGGGCCGTCTTGCGCAAGTCCGTGCTGTTGCATGCGCCGCGCACCACCATCACCGGTATCACGCTTCAAACCAGCGCCGATGGCTTCACCATCCGCGCCCGTGGGGCAGACATCGCCGTCGAGCATCGGATTGGCGGCAGTTTCGCCCCGGACCAGCTCGTGGTCCCCAGTAACGCTTTCGCTGATTTCGAGGGCACCGACGGCATGCCCGTCTGCCTGGAGCGCAGCCCGAAAGGCGTCACCGCCCGCTGGTCCGAACGCGGCGTGCCGCGCTGCCAGGACTACGAGTGGAACACGAAAGACAAACCGCCGGATTTTCCGCCGGCTCCCCAGCAAATGGCCACGCTGCCGCCGGAGTTCCTCCAGGCCCTGGACGACGCCATGCAGACGGCGTCGCGCGAATCGTTTCGCTATGCCACTCATCGCGTGCAGTTCCGCGGCAGCACCGGCCAGCTGATCGCCACCGACGGTAAGCAGTTGCTGATCCAGTCGCAGTTTCGCTTCCCGTTCAAAGAGGACCTGGTTGTCCCGCAGGTTATGGCCTTTGGCAGCAACGCCTTGCCGCCGGACAAGGCGGTCCAGATCGGCCGAACCGGTAAGTTCTTGACCATTCAGGTCGGTTTCTGGACCTTTCATCTGGCGATCGACGCCCAGGCACGCTTTCCGCGCAGCGAGGAAGTAATCCCCAAGGCCAAGCCGGTCACGGTCTTCCAGGTAACGCCGGCAGAGCGGGAGTTCTTGCTGCAGGTCCTGCCCAAGCTGCCGGGCGAGAAGGACGAAAACGCGCCGGTGACGCTCGCCCTCAACGGCCACGCCGTGGTCCGCGCCAAGGCGGACGGCCAGTCACGGGTCACCGAATTGGTACTGGAAAAGTCGCAGGTCGCCGGCAAGGCGTTGCGCTTCGCTACCAGCCGGGCTTACCTGATCCGGGCGTTGCAGCTCGGCTTTGCCGAGATTGCGGTGGTTTCAGCCGATACCCCCATCCTGTGCCGCGACGCGTCGCGCCTCTATCTCTGGATGCCGCTCGGCGAAAAAGGGTCGCTGAAGCCCGCCGTCAACCCTTTGCGCATCACGGCGCCGCCCAACGGCAAGCATCCGTCTCCTGTCTCCACTTCCCCGAGGAATCCGGTCATGTCCACCAACGGTCCCAACCACCATCCACCACCGGCGCGGTCGGCCCCACCGGCACCCCCCGCAACCAACGGCACGCCGCCCCTC
>JAEUIF010000895.1 GCA_016795185.1 Planctomycetia bacterium
AGTATCCACGCAGACGAACGTCCGGCCGGTGCCGATCAGGCGGTCGCGGTTCGCGGGGTCCACGCGCAGCGGCTCGACCGTCAGGAGCTTGCTGCCGGTCATGGAAGCGACCTTGTGCGTCGCGACCACGCTGCCGGTGACTTTGGCCAGGAACATAACTCGCTCCCCTTCCGGTCGCGGCTAAACGGGACGCGCCAAATGGTCCTTCGTTTGCCGGGCGACGATCAGCTCTTCATTGGTCGGCATGATCCAGACCTGCACCCGGCTGTTCGTACCGTGAATCGCCGCTTCGCCCTTGGCTTCCTTGTTGCGCACGTCGTCCAGGCTGATGCCGAACCAGTCGAGTCCGAAGCAGACGGCAGCGCGGATCGTCGCCGAGTTCTCGCCGATGCCGCCGGTGAAGACGATGGCATCGGCCCCGCCCAGCAGCACCAGGTAGGCGCCCAGGTAATGGCGAATCGAGGCGACGAAGACCGAGATCGCCAGTTCCGCGCGTTCGTCGCCTTGCTGGGCGGCGGCTTCGATGTCGCGCAGGTCTTTTCGGCCGTTGCTCAGCGCCAGCAGGCCGGAACGGTTGGCCAGTTCGTCCAGTAGTTGTTCGAGCGTCTTGCCCGTGGCCCGCAGCAGGGCCGGCAGAGCGAACGGATCGAAGTCGCCGACGCGGTTGTTGTGCGGCAAGCCCGATTGCGGACTCATGCCCATGCTGGTCGCCACCGACTTGCCGAACTGGATGGCACACAGCGAACTGCTGCCGCCCAGGTGGCACGAGATGATCCGGGCATCCCGATTGTTCAATAGCGTGCCGGCGCGTTCGGCGATGTAGCGATGGCTCGCGCCGTGGAAGCCCCAGCGCTTGACGCCATGCTGTGCAGCCCAGTCGAACGGCACCGCGTACAGCCGTTCGGCGGGCGCGATCGATTCATGGAAGCCGGTCTCGAAGGCCGCCACCAGCGGCAGGTTGGGGAGTTCCTTCGCCAGCAGCCGCATGGCCGTCACGTAGGGCGGATTGTGCGCCGGGGCCACGTCGTTGTAGGCTTCCATTGCCGCCAGGACTGTGTCATCCACCCGCTGCACGCCGGTCAAGCCGTGGGCGTGGACCGCCTTGAAGCCGATGCCGGCCAGTTCCGCGGGGTCTTTCAGGCACTGGTGCTTCGCCAGTTGTTCCAGGCTCAGCCGCAGAGCAGCAGCGTGGTCGGCCACGGGCTGCGAAGTCTCCTCGGTCTGCTCGCCGACGACCACCTTGACCGGCGACTGCTCGGAGCCGATGCGCTCGACGCCGCCGCGCGCCAGCAGCTTCTCATCTGTCATGTCGAACAGACGATACTTGAAGCTGGTGCTGCCCAGGTTGGCGACGAGGATTTTCATCGGAGCCTCCTCTCGTTCCCAGGGTCCGACCTGGGAACGAGCCTGCTAAACCGCAAGCGGTTTTACTTCAGGAACGTCTCCAGCACGTTTTCTTCCGGGCGCGGGATGACGTGAGCGCTGATCAGCTCACCGTTCTCGGTGGCGGCCTTGGCGCCGGCGTCGACCGCGGCGCGGACCGAGCCGACGTCGCCCTTGACGAACGTGGTGATGAAGGCATTGCCGATCTGCACCTGGCCGGCCAGCGTGACGTTGGCCGCCTTGCACATCGCGTCGGTGGCGGAGATGGTGGCGATCAGGCCCTTGGTCTCGACAATGCCAAGCGCCTCGTGATTGTTGCCGTTACGGGAAGCCATCGGGGTATCCTCAGTAGGTTGTTGGTGGTTGGAAGACTGCTAAACCGCGAGCGGTTGTGCTCAACCAGCCGCGACTGCCTGGCGCTTGCCAGCCAGCGGTAGGACGCTGCCGAGGTCTTCGTGCGGGCGCGGAATGACCTGCACGCCGACAACCTCGCCGACCCGGCTGGCCGCGTTCTGGCCGGCGTCGATGGCGGCTTTCACCGCGGCTACGTCGCCGACTACGTAAGCGGTCACCAGGCCGCTGCCGATCTTCTGCCAGCCGATCAGCGTCACATTGGCCGCCTTCAGCATGGCATCGCTCGCCTCAATCAATGCGGTCAAGCCCTTGGTCTCGATCATGCCCAAGGCTTCCAGGTTGCTGCTTGCCATCAGACATTACCTCTGAGTCAGTGGTTAGTGGTCAATGGTCAGTGGTTGGTGGCCACTATTTGAACAATTCGACCCGCGTGGCACGCGGCAGATCGACCGCGTTGCCCTCGTCGGTGTCGAGATGCACTTCCAGTTTCGCGGCCGGGCTCAGCCGCACGAGCAGGTCTTCCAGCACCGCCGAGCAGGTGCTCTGGATGCGGAGGTTCAGGCGGTCGCCATCCTTGACGTCGTAGTGGGCCGCATCCGCCGGGCCGATGTGGACGTGCCGTTCGTGGCGGATCACGCCGCGTTCCAGTTCGATCATGCCCGCCGGCCCGAGCAGCCAGCAGCCGGGCGAATCGCGATGGTCGCCGCTCTTGCGCACGGGCACGTCCAGGCCGAGCGAGACCGCGTCCGTGAAGGCCAGCTCCACCTGGCTGTGGTCCCGGCAAGGGCCGAGAATGCGCAGGTTCGGAATCATCCGGTGGCGCGGGCCGATGATGGTCACGGCTTCCTCGGCCGCGAAGAAGCCGTCCTGGTAGAGCGGCTTGTGGACGTGCAACTGGTGGCCCTTGCCGAAGAGGCGCTCCAGGTCTTCCTGGGTTACATGGCAATGGCGGGCGGAGATGTTGACGACCAGT
>JAEUIF010000906.1 GCA_016795185.1 Planctomycetia bacterium
CAGCACGATCGTGCCGCGCAGTGTGTCGCCCGCGAGCGACAGATCGGCGCTGTCAACCAGCAGGCGATAACCGCCGGTTGGCTTGACGCCGCCAGGGACGGCCCCGTCCAGGAACCAGGCCGTGGTCGCCTTGCCACCCCGCAGACCGACGAACGCCCTGGGGGCCGATGGCCCGCCTTTGAACTCCAGCCAGAGGTGCTGGTACGGACCCGCCGGGGGCCGGAACGTCTCCGGCGCGCCGGGCGCCTGGGCCGTGGCCGAGCTGCCAACCAGCAGCGCGCCAAGCATCGCAACCAGTGCGAAACGGAGGAACATCGGCGTCTCCGCGAGCGAGCGGCTCAATGGTTGAAACGGAACTCGGCGCTGCTGAGCAAGGCCCACACCAGGTCAGCGCTGACCTGTGTCCGGTTCCCGGCGGATTCCAGGTGTTTCGTCACTTCGGTCACTTCCTCGGCGCTGGGAAGCCGCGACAGGATCGCGAGGAACGCTCCTCGGGCCAGTTGGCCATTGTCCTTTTCCGCCGCCAGGCGCTGGACCAGGTTGCCCGGGGCCGGCTGGAGCAACTTCTGCGTGAACGGGTTGAAGGTGGCGAACAGCGCCTGCGTGGCGTTGGCCTGGAACGACTCGCCGGCATAGCGGTACTTCTCGACCACGGCATCGAATTCCAGCTCTTTTTCCCAGCGGATGCGCAGCGCCGGCGTCAGCTGCCCCTTGGCCGGGGCCGGTTTCAGGTCCTTCGCGTATCGGGCCGCCAGCTGGTCGCTGTAGCCAGTCGCCACGGCCAGGGACCAAGCCATCTGCTCGCCGGACAGCGGCTTGAGGATCGCGGCGGCGTACAGTTCATCCGCCGGCCGCTTCGGCGTCGCGAGTTGGCTGTCGCGCAGGTATGTCTCGCTGTGCAGGATGCCCGCCATCAGACGCCGCAGGCTAAAACCGTGGTCGGCAAAGTCATCCCCCAGCGCATCCAGGAGGGCCGGATGGCTGGCCGGGTTGGCCTGGTGAATCTGATCGACTGGCTCGACCAGGCCCCGGCCGAGGAGTTGCTTCCAGACGCGGTTGACCAGCGACCGCTTGAAGTACGGACTCTCGGCCCGCAGCGCGTGCTCGATGAGCTTCTGGCGGCGGCTGCCCGTGCCGCTGGGGGCCGCGTTTCCCTTCGCCAAGGTCGGGGCGGCCTCGTCCAGCACCACGCTATCGAGGAACATGGCCGGCGCGGTCTTCTCGCCCTTCTTGCGGGTGACGAACTTCACCTCGCCCGCCGCCCGTTCGGCCAACACGGAACGTCCGCCTTCGTTCTTGGCTTCCAATCGGTTGAAGAAGGCAGCCAGTCCGTAGTAGTGGTCTTGCTTCCATTCATCCACGAACGGGTGGTCGTGACATTTGGCGCATTGCAACTGCACGCCGAACAGGCCGCTGGAGACGCTAGTCGCCAGGTTGTCGAGTTGCTCCGCCTTGTCGCCGGCGCGCAGTCGGCTGGTCAGGAAGAAGGTTGCTCCACGCTGCTGGGGGCTGGCCGCGTCGGGTAGCAATAGCTCGCGGGCCAGACGGTCCCACGGCTTGTGCTCGCCCAGCGACCGCTCCAGCCAGGCCAGGAACTCGTCGTGGCCGACCTGCCGCGCCTGCCGGTCCAGCGGGCCGTTCAGCCAACGGTCGATGACCCTGCGCCAATAGACCGGCATCTCCGGATGGGATAGCAACTGATCGATCAGCGTGTGGACCTTGTCGGGGGCCGGGTCGGTCAGGAATGCCTCCGCTTCGGCGACCGTCGGCAGCCGGCCAACCAGGTCGAGATAAAGGCGGCGCAGCAACCGGGCGTCGGACGCCCGCGGCGCGGCGGGAATGCCATCCTTCTTCAGCCGGGCATGGATGGCGTTGTCGATCTGCTTGCTCAGTGCGAGGGAGTCGCGTTCCTGACTGGCAGCCATCCCGGTTGCCAGGAAGCCCAGGGTCAGTACGCAGGCCAGCGCTTTTCGCAGGGGTGCCATGATCCACCTGTTGGCTCAGGAAAGCGTCCACACCTCGACCGTGCCGTCGGTCTTGCCGGCCGCCAGCAAACCGTCATCGGCGGCCCAGGCGACGCCGACGGAGAAACCTCCGCGTTTGATCTGCGTCAGTTCCTTGCCCGAGAAGACCGGCAACGAAGGCGGGAGGGGCTTGCCCTTGGGGTCGGTCTTGACGGGTGCCGGCTTGGGGCTGAACTTCGCCGGGTCGAAGCTCCACAGCCGCAGCGTGTCCTCGCCGGCCGCCAACAGGTCGTGTCGCCGGCCGAACAGCACGTCGCTGCCGGTCTGGGCGATCGACGCGATGCCGTGCCCCGTGCCCAGTTCAAAGATCAGCGTTTGCTTGTCCCCGCCGACACCCAGCCAGCGGCCGTCGTGGCTGACGCTCAGCCGGATAATGCCGCCCAGCGCCGGCGTCTGGCCCTGCTGATCGCTGGTGATGCCCGTGTCGATACGGCGGACCACTTCCAGAGTGGCTGCGTCCCAGACAACCGCCACACCGTCCTCGCCGCCCGTGACCAACCACTGGCCGTCCGGAGTAAAAGCGGCATCGCGCGGGAAGCCGGCGTGTGCAGACACCGCTTTGATGAGGGTCAGCTTCTCGGCGTCCCACAGTTTGACTTGCCGGTCCGCGCCGACCGTGGCGATGCGTGCCCCGTCCGGCGAGAACGCCACCGCCTCCACCCAGCCTTCATGGGCGTGGACATCGTGAGCCGGCGTTGAGGCGGGCTGGCAGTTTTCCCACTTCCAGAGCTTGAGGCGCCGGTCGCTGCCCCCGGTCGCCAGCCACGCGCCGCGCGGCTGCACGTCGAAGCCGCGAATCCAGCCGGCGTCGTGCGGGCAGACGAGCGCGCCCGCCACGGCGTCGCCCTTCTTGCCCTTCTGCGGCGCGGCGTCGAGGTCCCAGACCGCCAGCCGTCGGTCGGCGCACTGGCCCAGCAGAAAGCGGGCCGTGGGATGCAGCCGCAACCGGGACAGCGTCAACGGGCCGCGCTTTTCGCCATCGTCCACGGCGTAGGTCTTGTCGCGCTTCGTCGCCTTGAGGTCCGCCATGTTACAGCACCTCGGTGATGGCCTTGCCCTTCTTGTCCTCGACCAGGGGCAGCGGCCGCCCCTCGAATTCCAGTTCCTTGCGCGGGTTGATGCCGAGGATGCGGTAGAAGGTACTGAACAGGTCGTGGACCGTTACCGGCCGGTCGGTGATCTCGGTGCCGTTCTGGTTCGTAGCGCCGACGACGACGCCTTCCTTGGCCCCGCAGCCACCGAACGACAGCGCGAAGTTCTTCGCCCAGTGGTTGCGGCCGGGAGGCCCCTGGCCGAGAATTTCGGGCGTGCGGCCGAACTCACCCATCATCACCACCAGCGTGCGGTCCCACAGGCCGCGAGCCCGCAGGTCGTCGATCAGCGCGCCGGCGGCGGTGTCGAACTCTGCGGTGATATGCCGCTGGCTTTCGAACGCCCGGCGGTGCTTGTCCCAGGCCAGGCCGTTCTGGTGCTGCACCCGGACGAACGAGACGCCCTGCTCCACGAGGCGGCGAGCCAACAGGCAGTCCCGGCCGAACCGGCTGTTGCCGTAGCGCTCCAGATCCTTCGCCGGCTCCCCCGCAATGTCGAACAGATCGCTGGAGGCCAGCAGGGAACCCATCTGGGTGAAGGCCGTTTCGTGCGCCTCCACCTTGGCGGAGTCCTGACCCTGGTGGAACGGCTTGCTCAGCCGTGCCCGCAACTCGGCCCGCGCCCGGAAGCCATCCAGGTCCACCTGGCCGGGCCGCGGCAAGTCTTCGGGCGGCTGCCCGTTGCCGGGGCAATAGAGGTACTGATACTTCGCCCCCAGGAAGCCTGGGCCGGGGCTGGTCAGCTGGTCCTGCTCGCGGTTGATGTTGACGAAACCCGGCCGCTTCGGGTCGGGGCCGGGCAATTCGTGGGTGGCCATCGATAGCCAGTGCGGCATGGGCGCGATCACCCGGCTCGGCTCGTGCCCGGTTTGCAGGAGATAGGAGCCGGTGGAGTGATCGACGTTGGTCGTGGTCATGCTGCGGACGATGACCGTGTGCTTGGCCAGCCGGGCCAGGTTCGGCAGG
>JAEUIF010000258.1 GCA_016795185.1 Planctomycetia bacterium
TGACTGTCGTGGCCGTGGCCGTGGCTATCGTGGCCATGGCTGTGATCGTGGCCGTGGTCCGGCGGTTCGAGGCTGATTTCGGTGGGCGTCCAGTTCATCTTGCCTTGCAGCCAACCGCAGAACAAGGCAACGCCCGCCAGCAGGCCGACCACGCCGAGTTGCCACCAGAAGTTGGGGACGGACAGTCCGAGGGGGCTCGCGTTGCTGGGCACAATCTGCGACCAGACCAGCGCGATCAGCACGACCAGGAGCACGAACGGCACTCCCGCACCGCGGCGCAGCACTGGCCAGGTTTTCTGCCAGTTGACTCCCCACAGAAACCAGGCCACGAGGAACAACACCGCGCCGTATTGCAGCCCGAGGTACAGCAGTTCGCCGATCAACTGGCCCAGGACCAGCACCAGTTGCCAGACAGTCAGGAAGACTTGCCACAGACTGTGCGCGAGTTCGTTCAAGGCTGTACCCCTTTGCCGCAGGGTGCGGCGTCTTGAAGGCCCGGACAGGGGAACGATAGGACTGGCCAGGCCGTTCGTCAACGGCTGTCCATTCGATTCAAGGGGCGCCGCCGGTTCAAACTTCGGCCTCCCTGATTCGTCTAGTAGGGCGAAACGATGGAAACCCGTTTGCGGGGAGATCAACGATGCACTTTCGCTGCCTGGGATTGCTTGTGTTGCTCGGCCTGGGAACGTGGGGCCTGGCGCAGAAGCCCGCCGTGCCGGTGGCCGAGGGCCTGGAAGTCCACGAATGGGGCGTGTTCCGCGTCCACCGCGATCTGGACCTGGCCAACGCCGACATGAAAGCCATCTGGGACGGGCTGCCCAAGTTCATCTACGGGCAGGTCAACGGCCGGCAGCTGCCCAAGCACTGGCAGAACCTCGAAATCCGCGACCGGCCCATCGTCTACTTTCGCACTCCGAAGGCCCTCGAAGTGCAAATGAAGGTCGAGTTCCCCGGCGGTGTGCCGGCAGTCTGGTGGCCGGGGACGCAGTATCCGGCGATCCGCCAGGGCAATGTCATCGGCCCGGCGCCGAAAGCCGGCGCGGTGGCCGACCGGCTCGAATGGAAATTGCACCTCAAAGAACCGCCGAAGGTGCGGCGCGCCCTCGCGGAGCCTGCGGTCGAAACGAGCCACTGGTTTCAGACGCTGCGCAACGTAAAGGCCGACGACGTCTTCGCCCTGGTCGGCGAGGCGAACTTCGGCTACGAGCGTGAGAAGTTCGTGTACTACGACGGCCTCTTTCCGGCCGGCAAATGGCTGGACCTGAAGTTCGAGAAGGAGCGCGTCGGGGTCGTCAACCGGGCGAAAGACCCGGTCCACGATGTCACCGTGGTGGACCGGCAAGCGGGCAAGGTGCGCGTCGCACGGCTCTCCCAGCTGGCAGCCGGCGCGGAGGTCCAGAACCTGGAGTTCGTCGCGGCGGAGGCCAACCGCTGGCCGCAAGCCGGCATCGAAACCCTGGCCGCTCAGCTGCAAGGCGCGGGCCTGAACGCCGACGAGGCGAAGTCGCTGATCGAATTGTGGAAGGATGAGCTGTTTCTGACCGAAGGCGTGACGCTCTTCTATCGCATCCCGCAGGAGGTCTACGAGCGGCTGTTGCCCTTGACCTTGCAGCCCCGGCCCGAAAAGCTAGTGCGTGTGGGCCTGATGCACCACGCCCACTGCGAGCCGGACCTGGCCGAGCGCGTGGCGCGCTTGTTGAAAGACCTCGACTCCAATGACTTCGGTGTGCGCCAGGCGGCACAGCGCCGCCTGGAGGAAATGGGCCGGGCGGCCTACGTCATCCTGGCTCGCAAGCTCAAGGACAATCCGCCGCTCGAACTGCGGATGCGCATCGAGCAGATCATCGGCAAGCATGCCGTCGAAAGCGCGCTGCCGAAAAATTAGCAGCGTAACCGACTGACGCGGCAGCAGCCTTTCTGGGTTCGCCACATTCCCGCGTGGCGGAGTGGCGGAGCCAGCGGACTCCGTTCGTAGTTCGGCCTTCAGGCGGCGCGAGCGACTCGCCGCCTGAAGGCGGAACTACGAACTTCAGCAACGGATGGAGCCAGCGGCGTGCGAGCGCTCGCCTTTGGCTCGCGGCTAAACTTCCAGGTTTCCGGCGGACACCCCAGCTTCCTTCGGTAGCAACACGTCGCCGGCGCTACCCTTGCCCGCGAAGTTGTGCAACACCATCACCCGGCTCGATTTTTCATCAACCTCGATCGCCGCCCGAAAACTCTTGTCGCCGGGCTGCGAACGAATCGTGCAGTCCGCCACCCGCACCACCGAGCTGCCGCGCACCCACACGCCCCGCCGGCGCGACCCCACGATATGGCCGCCGGTCAGGCTCACTTCGACGCAGCCGTCGATCTCCACGCTCGCCTCGTCCGCGCCGTCCGCCGGGCGAATGTGCTCCTGTATGTTGCCAGTCAGGACCACGTTCGTGCAGCGGCGCAACAGGATGCGATCCGTGGATGCCCCCGCGTACTGCGGGTTGTGGTCGATGCTGTTGCTGCCGATGACGATGTGCTCGCTGTCCTCGCACCAGATTGAATGATGCGCGCCGTTGTAGAGCGAATTACCGGTAATGCTGACGCCGCGCGCCTGCTGCAAGTGGATCGTCGTTTGCTGGCTGCCGATCAGGTTGCCCGTGATGGCGAACAGGCCCACGTCGCTGTTGCGGTTGCCGCCGCCCACGAAACGAACGTTGGCCCCCTTCGGCGTGGTCTTCGCCTGGATGTTGTTCCCCGTGATGACACCCTCGCGCACCGTGCCTTCCCGGCAATCGAAGAGGATGTCGGCCGAGGTCTCGGCCTTCTCGTCGTGGTTGTATTCGATGTCGTTGCCGGTGATCTGGAAGTTGCGGATCTCGCAGCCGACGACCTTGATGCCGCCCTGCTTGCCGTAGCTAATGTGGCAGCCGGTGACGTTGATCTGATGCAGGTTGAGCCGGTCCAAGAAAACGCCGACGCCGGAGTTGTCGTAGATATGGCAATTGGCGATCAGCACGTTGCGGTCATTGCCCAGGAGGTGGACGCCGTGTCGGCAACGGCGGATCAGCACGCCATGCAAGGTCGGTTGCATGACGCCGTCGATACGGATGCCGTCGGCTTCGGGATGCTTGCCGACGATCTCGATGTTCTGCACCGTCGGCAAGCGCTGCTTGTCCCAGACGGCATCGGCGATGTTGGCGGGCAGTGCATTGCGGCGGTGCGTGCCGATCAGGTGCAGCGCGGGGCCAGCGCCGGTCATGAGAATGCGAGCGGTGCCGCCGTGGCCGTCGATGGACAGCCGGCCGTGCAGGTCGAGCGGAATGTAGAGCGGCCGGCTGATGAGGTAGTCGCCGCGCGGAAAGCTCAGGACGCCGTCGCCGCGCTGAATCGCATGGCTGATGGCTGCGGTGTCATCAGTCTGGCCGTCGCCCTTGGCCCCGAACAGTTTCACATCCGACATGGCACGTTCCCTCCCCGGTGGTTTCCGGGAAGGTATCACTGGGCCAGGGCGGACGCAAAGGGTTTCCAAGTCAGTGCGGAATGCCCCTCGCCCCTGGTGGGAGAGGGGTAGGGGGTAAACGTTGCTGCGACTTCCCCCTCACCCCTACCCCTCTCCCGCCAGGGGCGAGGGGAGTAAGTTCTCAAGCGGAGATGTTCTGGCATTCGGCCTTGCGCTGCACGCGCTTGAGCAGGCCGGCCAGCACCCGGCCGGGGCCGATCTCGTAGAAGCGGTCGAAGCCAGCGGCCAGCAAGTTGCGGAGCGTCTGCTCCCAGAGCACGGGTTGCACGACCTGCTTCACCAGTAACTGGCGAATCTCGGCGGGGTCGGTGTGCGCCTGGGCATCGACGTTGGACCAGACCGGGATGCGCGGCGCTTGCAGGTTGACGCCTGTCAGCGCCTGTGCGAGTTGCTCGTCGGCGGGCTTCATGATGGCAGTGTGGAACGCCCCCGCCACGGCCAGGCGGATGAGTTTCAGGCCCTGGGCCTCGGCGGCGGTCTTCAACGCTTCGCAAGCTTCCTTCGTGCCCGAAACCACGATGTTGCCCGGACAGAGCAGGTTGGCGACCTCAATGACGCCGTGCGCGCGGGCGGCGGCACACAGTTCCTCGACCTTCGGTTGTTCCAGGCCGATGACGCTGAGCATGCCGCTCGGCGTGGCGTCGGACGCGGCCTGCATGGCCGCGCCGCGCTGCTGCACCAGTCGCAGGCCATCCTCGAAGCCGAGCGAACCGGCGAAAACCAATGCCGTGTATTCGCCGAGGCTGAGCCCCGCGGTGCCCTCGCAGGCATCGATCACGGCGGCGTCCGATGCCTTGAGGGATTCCAGCGCCGCCAGACTGGCGACGAACAGCGCCGGCTGGCTGACGACGGTGGAGTTCAGCCGTTCCGCCGGGCCGTTCACGCAGACGTCGAGCAGGTCGTAGCCGAGGATGCTGGCGGCGCGGTCGAAGAGTTGCCGGGCGGCGGGCAGGGTTTCGCAAAGTTGCTTGGCCATGCCGACCGATTGCGCGCCCTGACCGGGGAAGAGGAAAGCAACCTTGGCCATGACATCCTCCATTAACGTTGAGCCGCGAGCCGCAGGCGGGCGCTCCATTGGCGCTCGCCTGCGGCTCGCGGCTAAACCGAAAAGGTAGGTCAACTATTCTTCGGGCATCCCGACCGGCAGCGTGGCTTCGAGTTCCTGAACGATGCGCTCGTTCAGTTTCAAACGCGCATAACTGGCGGCGACCGCCAAGGCGTTCTTGATCGCCTTGTCGCCGGAACTGCCGTGACAGATGATGCAGATGCCGTCGATACCCAGCAGGGGCGCGCCGCCATGGCTGCTGTAATCGTAGCGGTCGACCAGGCCATGCAGGGCTTTCAGGGCGGTATCGCGTTCGACGTTCAGGACGGTCTGCAATTCCTTGAAGACCGTCTTCATGATGAACTCGAAGACGCCCTCGGACAGCTTCAGCGAGACGTTGCCGACAAAGCCGTCGGTGACGACCACATCCACGGCTCCACGATGCAGGTCGCGGCCCTCGACGTTGCCGATGAACTGCGTGCCGAGCGAACTGGCCTTGAACAGCGTCTGCGTTTCTTTGGCCAGGTCGTGGCCCTTGGCTTCCTCGGAGCCGACATTCATCAGGCCGATGGTCGGCTTGTCCTTCTTCAGCACATGCTTGGCGAAAATCTCGCCCATGACGCCGTACTGAAACAGGTGCTGCGGCTTGGGGCTGACGTTCGCGCCCACGTCAATGATGACCGAGGGGCCGCGCAGCGTGGGCATGACGGCGGCAATGCCGGGCCGGCGGACGTTTTTGAGGAAACGTCGCAGGCGCAGGCCTCCGGCTACCATCGCGCCGGTGTTGCCGGCGCTGACGATGGCTTCCACTTTCTTTTCGGACAGCAGCTGCCAGCAGCGGCCGATGGAATTGTCGGGTTTCTTGCGCAGCGCTTCCACCGGCGATTCGTCCATGCCCACGGCCTGGCTGCAATGGAAAATTTCGAGGCGGTCGCTCGGCTGGCCGCCCGGTAGGGAGGGCGCGATCTGCGCCTGGTCGCCCACCAGCACGACGCGCAGTTCCGGGTCGGCGGCCACCGCCTGGACCGCGCCGGTGACGATCGGACCGGGTGCGTGGTCTCCGCCCATCGCGTCCAGCGCGATCTGCATGGCTTACTTCTCCTCCGCTTCCATCGCCACGACTTCGCGCTTTTGATAGTAGCCGCAGTTCGAGCAAACACGGTGCGGCAGCACCGGGTTGCTGCATTCCGGGCAATACTGGACCTGAATTGGCTTGAGATGTTGGTGGCTCCGCCGCTTGCCCTGGCGGGCACGCGACGTGCGTCGCTTGGGGACTGCCATGACTGCTGCCTTCCGGAAGACTATTTCGGTGAAAGTACGGTATGGTAGGGCGATGAGGCAAGCCTGTCAAGATAACTTGAAGTGCCGCTGCCTCGCCCACGTGACCCGGTGTTGCCTCCGTGCATCGCTTCTACAATAGCCCGGGCCTCTGTGTATTAACGTATTCCGGAAACCGACCATGGACAAGCTCTGGGCGCCCTGGCGGCTGTCGTATGTGGCGGCGGCCAAACCGCCGACGACCGCCGATCCGTGCTTCATCTGCGACGGTCTGGCGGCCGACGACGACCGAAACAACCTGATCGCGCTGCGCACACCGCGATCGGTCGTGGTGCTGAACCGCTTTCCGTACAACAACGGCCATTTACTGGTCGCGCCGCGGACTCACCGCGGTACGCTGGCGGAACTCGAAGACGCGGACCTGCTGGAAATCATGCAGACGGTGCGGCGCATGACCGCGCTGCTCGACGAGTTGCTGCGTCCGGACGGCCACAACATCGGCCTGAACCTCGGCCGCGCCGCCGGCGCGGGGCTGCCGGGCCACCTGCACTGGCACATCGTCCCGCGCTGGAACGGCGACACCAATTTCATGCCGGTGCTGGGCGATACCAAGGTCATCTCGCAATCGCTGGAGGCGTTTTACGATTATCTGCACGAACGATTGGCGCGGGAGGCAATGTAACCGCTTGGCCCCGACCTCGGCCGACGTACAATAGGGACCATAACGACCTCCATTCTCGCTTCGGCTCGGCTGCCGCGCCGGGAGAACACGCCGCATGCTGGTTCGGCTGCTACGCGCCCTGTTCGCGGTGCTCATTATTGGTCTGGCTACCGCCGCGCTCACGCATTTTCAGCGCTCCGAGTACGACAACCTGGGGCCATCCGCGTTCTGGGCTATCCTGGTCATCGGCTTGCTCACCATCGCGGGTGACGTGCTGATCCGCGATAAGCAAATCTCGACGATTTCCGCCCTATCGTTCGGCCTGCTCATCGGCCTGCTGCTGGGCCTGCTATTTTCGCTGGCGCTCGAACCGTTCATCCTGGGCTCGTTTCCGCCCAACCGGATGCCCGCCGCCAGCCTGTTGATGCGCCTGTTTATCACGGTCGTTTGCTGCTACATCACCGTTTCCACGCTACTGCAAACCAAGGACGAGTTCCGCTTCATCATTCCCTACGTGGAATTCTCGAAACAGACGCGCGGCGGACGCCCCCTGGTTCTGGATACCAGCGTGATTATCGACGGGCGGATTGCCGATATATGTGATACGCGAATTATCGACACCAAGCTCATCGTGCCGCGCTTTGTGCTGCTAGAATTACAGCAGGTGGCGGATAGTTCGGACAAATTGAAGCGCAACCGCGGCCGGCGCGGGTTGGACATGCTCAAGCGCATGCAGTCCAACCCCAAGGTGGAAATGGAGATCCACGAAGGCAACCTCGCCGAGTTGCGCGGCGTGAACAAGGTCGATGAACGTCTCGTGCTGCTGGCGCGGGCCCTGGGCGCGCGAGTGGTGACCAACGACTTCAATCTCAACAAGATTGCCCAGTTGCAGGGCGTCGAGGTCATCAACCTGAATGAGCTGGCCAATGCCGTTAAATCGGTGGCATTGCCCGGCGAAGGGATGCTGGTGCGCATCGTCAAGCCGGGCGACCAGGCAGGGCAAGGCGTCGGCTATCTCGAAGACGGCACGATGATCGTGGTCGAGCAGGGCCGCCCGCATGTCGGGCAAGAAGTCAACATCACCGTCACCAGCGTGCTGCAAAATCCCGCCGGCCGGATGATTTTCGGCAGGATTGAGCCGCGCCCGTCCGCGGCCCCGGTCGCGACGGCCGACAAGCCGTCAGCCGCCGACAAACCGGCCGAGCCGCACGGTTAGTCTCCGGCAGCGCGGGACACGGGATTCGGGAGCCAAGCCATGAAGACCGAACTCGTTTGTCGGTGTCCCGCCCTTGGCCGCTGGCTCGCCGGCTGCGGCGTCGTGAGCCTGAGCCTGACCGCGCCGCTGTGGGCCGCGCCGCCTGCCCCCGCGCCAGGCGCTCCATCGCCGGCTGCTCCTGGCGCGCCGCCAGCCGCTCCCGTTAACGCCCGTTCCGACTTTGAAATCGTCGAGCGCTTGCTCGCCGCCCGGCGTGACTACCAGGCCGCCCTCGAGCAATTGCGCACCCAGTACATGAACTCGGGCGACATGGAGCGCGCCCGCTGGGCCGAGGAGGAACTGCGTCAGTTCCACCGCATACCCAAGCAGGCGTACAGCCTGGAACTCGACGTGCCACCGCCGACGCTGCAAGCCAGTCAAAACATCTACGAAGCCAACGAACTGTTTCGCCGCGCCATGACCTACAAGGATAAGGGCTGGGGCGACACCTACACCGACAACCAGCGCCGCGCCGAAATCCTGTTGCAGCAATTGCTCACCAACTACCCGCAAAGCGACAAGATCGGCGATGCGGCGTATCAGCTGGGTGACCTCTACGAAGGCCGGACCTACAAGCAGTACCGTCGGGCAGCGCAGTATTACGAACGCGCCTATCAGTGGAACACCAACACGAATTCGGATGCTCGCCTGCGCGCTGCCCGCATCTACGACCGCCAATTGACCGAGCGGCCTCGCGCGATTGAAATCTACCGGCTGGTGGTCGCCCACGACACCGATCCCAAGCGCATCTATGAAGCGCAAAAGCGGCTCACGGAGTTGAGCGCCGCGAAATAGGCCCGTCAAGTTTAGCCGCGAGCCGG
>JAEUIF010000995.1 GCA_016795185.1 Planctomycetia bacterium
CAGCACGACCACGGGGACGAAGAATAACCCACCCCACGCTTTAGCCGCGAGCCGAAGGCGAGCGCTGGCACTCAGCGCTCGCCTTCGGCTCGCGGCTAAACGGTGACGGTTGCCACGTTTTCTGGGGAACGGGTGATACATGGGTCAGAAAGTTCGACCGACCGGCTTTCGCGTTGCCGTGATGACCGACTGGCTCAGCCAGTGGTACGCCAACAAGCAGGACTTCAGCGAACTGCTGGTCGAGGACTCCAAGATCCGCGGCTTCATCAAGAAGCGCTACGCCCGCAGCGGCATCGCCCGCATCAAGATCGAACGGACGCGCGAGCAGGTCACGGTCTACATCTACTCGGCCCGCGTCGGCATGATCATCGGCAAGAAGGGCCAGGAAGTCGACAAGCTGACCAAGGACCTGGAGAACCTGACCCACCGCCGCATCGAAGTGAAGACGATGGAGATCAACCGGCCGGAGGTGGATGCCCAGCTCGTGGCCGAGGACATCGCCGAGCAGCTGGAGAAGCGTTCGAGCTTCCGCCGCACCATGAAGCGGGCCATCGACCAGACGATGGAGAACGGCGCCAAGGGCGTCAAGATTCAGCTGTCCGGGCGGTTGGGCGGTTCGGAAATGGCCCGTCAGGAGAAGGGCATCGCGGGCAGCATGCCGCTCTCGACCCTGCGGGCGCGGATCGAGTACGGCTTCACCGAAGCGACCACCGCGCAGGGCCATATCGGCATCAAGGTATGGATCAATAACGGGGACTACCTGAACCCCGAGGAGAACGACAATGCCGCTAATGCCCAAACGGGTAAAGTATCGAAAAAGCCAGCGCGGCAAAATAAAAGGTAACGCCACCCGCGGCAACCGCGTCAACTTCGGCGATTTCGGCCTGCAAGCCCTCGAAGGCGGCTGGCTGAGTGCCGAGGCGATCGAGGCGGGGCGCATCACCGCCACGCACGCGATTCGCGGCGAAGGCCGGTTGTACATCCGGGCCTTTCCGCACAAGTCGATCACGGCCATCCCGGCCGAGACGCGCATGGGCAAGGGCAAGGGCGAGCCGGAGTACTGGGCGGCGGTCATCAAGCCCGGCATGATCCTGTACGAAGTCGCCGGCCTGCCGGCCGATGCGGCGCGGGATTGCCTGGCGCGGGTCGCCTACAAGATGCCGTTCCGCTGCCGACTGGTGGCCCGGCAAAAGTGACGAGGAGCGCGCAACCGTGAAACCCGCAGAACTGCGCGGCATGGCCGACGAGCAACTGGGCCTGACGCTCAAGGAAACCGTGGGCAACCTGTTCCACCTGCGTTTCCAGTCCGCCACCGAACGGCTGGAGACGCCCAGCGAAATCAAAAAGGCCAAGCGGGCCATCGCCCGCATCAAGACCATCCAGCGCGAGCGGCAACTGGCGGCCAAGAAGTCCAAGGCGGCGGCGAAGGCGACGCCGGCCAAGAAGGAGAAGTGACAGCATGGCGGAGCAGCAGACCCCGCAGACCGAACGCGGCAAGCGCCGGCTGGCGGTCGGCGTCGTCACCAGCGACAGGATGAACAAGACGCGCCGGGTGGAAATTCCGCGCCTGGTGAAACACCCCCGGTACGGCAAGTACATCCGTCGCCGCACCATCTGCTACGTCCACGACGAAAAGAACGACTCGCGCGCCGGCGACACCGTGGAAATCATGGAATCCCGGCCCCTGTCGAAGCTCAAGACCTGGCGGCTGGTGCGCGTCGTGACCAAGGCCCCGACCGCCGCGCCGTTGCCGACCGAGGCGGCGGCCGAAACGCCGCAGGGTTGATCGAGTCTGTTCGCACCGCCCCTCGCCCCTGGTGGGAGAGGGGTCGGGGTGAGGGGCAGACGGGTCGGATGTAATTTCGAGAAAGCGAGTCGGCCGTGATCCAGCAGTACACCTACCTCGACGTGGCGGACAACACCGGCGCCAAGGAATGCATGTGCATCAAGGTGCTGGGCGGCAGCCGCCGGCGCTATGCGGGCCTGGGCGACGTGATCGTCGCCAGCGTCAAGAAGGCGTTGCCGGGTGGCGACGTGAAGCCGGGCGACGTGGTCAAGGGCGTCATCGTTCGCACCCGCAAGGCGGCCCGCCGGGATGACGGCAGTTACGTCCGCTTCGACCGGAATGCGATGGTCATCATCGACGCCGAGCAGAACCCGCGCGGCACGCGCATCTTCGGCGCGGTCGCCCGCGAGTTGCGCGACCGGGGTTTTGCCCGCATTATCAGTCTGGCCGCCGAAGTGGTGTGAATCGCAGGGGCGGCCCGCTGGCCGCCGGGAGCAGCCAAGATGCACATTCGTAAAGACGACATCGTGGAAGTCATCGCGGGCGATGACGCCCAGGGCAAGGGGCATGTCACGGCTCGCGTGCTGCGCGTCCTGCCCGAAGAGAACAAGGTCGTCGTCGAGGGCATCAACCGGGTGTACAAGCACCTGAAGCCCAGCGCCCGCAACCGCCAGGGCGGCCGGTTGTCCAAGGAGATGGCCATCGACGCCTCGAACGTCTTGCTCTACTGCACCACCTGCCGGCGCGGTGTGCGGATCGGCAAGCGCTACGACGCCAACGACGGCCACAAGGAACGCTTCTGCAAGAGTTGCGGCAACAGCCTGGGCGCCTTGAGCAAGGGGCGGCCGACCTACGTACCGAAGAAATCCTAGGGCGAGAACCATCGGCCCCGCCGTCCTCTGTTACGGCGCGGCTTATCCGTTAGAGGTCTGTCATGGCGCGGCTACAGGAACGCTACCACCAGGAAATCACCAAGCGCCTGGCGGAGAAACTCGGACGCACGAACCCGAATAGCTTGCCCAAGCTCCAGAAGGTCGTGGTCAACATGGGCGTCGGCAAGGCGCTCACCGAGAAGACCCGCATGGAGCAGGCGGCCGAGCAGCTGTCCCAGATCACCGGACAGAAGGCCCTGGTCACCAAAGCCAAGAAGGCCGTCAGCGGGTTTCGGCTTCGCGAGAACAACGAAATCGGTTGCAAGGTGACGCTCCGCGGCAAGCGGATGTACGAGTTCCTCGACCGGCTCATCAGCGTCGCCCTGCCGCGTATTCGCGACTTCCGCGGCGTCAACCCGAAGAGCTTCGACGGCAACGGCAACTACAGCCTGGGTCTGGCCGAGCAGGCGGTCTTCCCCGAGATCGACCCGGACAAGGTGACGTTCACCCAGGGGATGGACATCACCTTCGTTACCAGCAGCCGGAACGACGACGAGGCC
>JAEUIF010001002.1 GCA_016795185.1 Planctomycetia bacterium
CGGCATCCAGATCCGCGGCACTCAGGCGGCGTGTTCCCATGGCTGGCTCGTCCTTGAACTTGAGTACAGGAGTGAGGGTGAATTTTCCCTGTCCAGCATACCGCAGCTGCGCGGGCCGCGCAAAGTAGGTCTTGGACCCCCAACGGGAATTGCGCTGCTGCCGAGGTCGCGGACGGCAAAGCGTTGTGCTACAGTTTTTCCGGTCGCTCGCTTTCCCGGAGAAACGATGTGAAACTGCGCTGCACGCTCGACGGCTTGCTGCTGGACGCATACCTGCAATCCGCTCGTCGCCGTCTCGTGGCGGTGGATGGCGAGGAAGCTTTCGTCATGGAGGCAATCGAGGCAATCTATTACGAGATCGTCGCCGCCACCGCCGACGAGTTGCTGGCCTTGGAGCAGGCCGGTTATCGTTTGCTGCGGGTGGCCGAGGATTTTGAGATACGCGGGAAACGGACGGCTTCGTAGTACGGAGAATTGGTCCGAAAGCCGCTGGCGGCTTCGCAGTCCTTTGGTGATGCGAAGCCGCCAGCGGCTTTTTTCAAACCGTCACTCGGCGATGGTCGATGCCGCGGCGGTCGTAGACTCCCAGGCCGATGGTGCCGCCAAGCAGAATGTGCTCCGGCTGGCGGCGCTCAAAACTCTCGCTGGCGCGGCCCGCTTCCAGGTTGTCCCCGGCGGCGGTCAGCGTCAGCGCTCCCAGTGGTTGATCGTTGGCCAGACCCGCCAGGGCGGCCCCGGCGCGCACGGCGGGCGTCGAGTTCATCAGTCCCATTCGGCCCACGGTCGGCCAGCCGGCCTTCAGTCGTTGGTTGTCGATGATGTCCCAGCCGACCATGTCCATCGCCACCGGATCGGTGGCGAAGAACAGCGATTTGTGCCGCCAGGTCGCCCAGGTCCGGTTCCAGCTGCCCGGCCCGCCTTCGTAGACGCCAATCAGGCCGTCCATGATGTGCAAGGTCGCCTTCTGGCGAATCGCCGGCTGCGCGACCGCCGTCGGGATGAAGGTGTTGCACTGGTTTGGGCCATTGACGCTGTCGCCCCGCTTCAGCGGCGCGATATGGCTGCGGGCCACATTGTTGTTCATCCCGTGGGAGATGTTCTTCAGCGCCAGGGTTACGCCGGCCGAGCGGTGGTCCTTCAGCACCGGAATCGTGATGAACTTGTTGACCATCCGCGCGACGATCAGCGACAGGTGCGAACGGAAGCGGCGGTCGTCCTTCGGGTCGTGGTCGGGGGAAGCAAAGCCCATGTGCACGAAGGCGTCACGGTCGTAGCCGACCACGTGCGGGTCGCGGTCGCGCTGGCCGTCGTAGCCCTCGATATCCACTTGCCGGTCGCTGTAGCTGGTGGCCGACGCATACCAGCGGACGCCGGGCAGTTCGCGCAGCACCGCTTCGTAGCCCGCATCGCGGAACTCATCCGCGTAGCGCTCGAAGACGATGATGTCCTGGGACGGAATGCCCGCTTCCTGGAGGTTGCGGACGATTTCGACGAGCACCTCGGGGCTGGAGATGCTGCCGACGTCGCTGCGCTTGCGCTTGCGGCCGACGGGGTTGACCTTCACGCCCACCACGTCGCCCTTCTCGAAGAAGCGCCGCCAGGCTTCCGTGGGATGGTCCGCCCCGGTGAGTTCGCGCATGCCCCGGCCCATCATCTGCTGGACCGAGTCGCGCTGAATCTGATTGTCATCGCTGACCGACCTCGGATCGTGAATCTCGACGACGCGGCCGGGGAAGCGGCCCGGCATCGCGAACTCAGGTCGGGGTACTTCGACCGATTTACCGTGGATGTCGCGAAGGTGCTGGCGATGTTGCAGTCCGTACCAGGCCAGCGGCGCGCCGGCGGCTAATCCCATGCCGGCCCCCAAGAGAAAGCCGCGCCGCGTGACGCCCAGGCAACCGTGCGGTCGTCGCTCCATATCGCCCCCCGTGGATGGTCCCGCTGCAATCGTATGCTGGCGACGCGGGCCAAGCCAGGGGATAACGCGCAAAAGAAAAGGCACCCCGTGGGGTGCCTGGTCGATGCGCTCCGTCTCACTCACGGGGAGACGTTGTAGTAGTAGCTATAGCGGTTACCGGGTCCGTTCGAGTAGGAGTACGAATACGCTGGCCCGTTGTAGAACGGCGCGTAGTACGAGTAGGAGTAGCCGCGCGGCGTATAGTAATAGTTGTAATAGACCGGCCCCACCGATGGATACACCGGCGCGATTTGCGGGTAGACGTAAGTCGGCGGGTAATAGACGGGCGGCACATAGTTGGGCGCGACGACCACCGGCCGCTGCACAAAGACCTGGGCCTCGCTGCGGCTGGACGATAAGCCGAGCAGGGCCACGCTGGCCAGAGCCACGACGGCGAAACGAGTTGCGTTGCGAAGCATGATTCTCTTCCCCTTTCCTGACTGCGGCGACCTGGCGATCCGGCCCCAGGACGGCCCGTACTGCTCCAACCGATGCACTTGCCGTGCCGTTCTCACTCCAGGAACGCGGCCAGGGCGGAGACTTGCGCATCCATGAACTGGCTGGCACATTTGTTACTTTCGGAACCCGAAACGCCGCACCGTCTGGGCAATCTCCTGGCCGATCTGGTGAAGGGCAGCGCCCGGCGTTCCCTGCCGGCCGACTTACAGCGCGGCCTGGCCTGCCATCGGGTCATCGACTCGTTCACGGACGCCCATCCGGTGGTTCACCGCAGCCAGCGGCGCATTGGCCCACCGTTCGAGCGCTTCGCGGGCGTGCTGATCGATGTTTTCTACGACCACTACCTGGCGCGCGGCTGGCAGCGCTACGGGGTCGGCGCACTGAACGACTTCACGTCGGAGGTATATACCGCGTTGCTCGGCTACGTTGGTGAGATTCCGGAGAAAGCGCGGTGGGTCATTGGGCGGATGGCCAGCGAAGACTGGCTCGGTTCGTATCGGGAACCGTCGGGCGTTGCCGCCACGTTGCAGCGGCTCTCGTTGCGCCTGGAACGGCCGGGATTACTGCTCCCCGCCGTGGATGAGATGCTACGGCACGACGCCGCGCTCGATGCGGACTTTCAGGAGTTCTTTCCCCAACTGGCCGCCCATGTCGCCGCCTGGGAAAACGACGTTCATTCCGTCGCGAACGTGATCCGCTCGTGAACGTCGGCCAACATCAGCGTGCAATGAATCGACCCGATGGTCAGGCTGCGATCCAGTCCGACATAGCAGTGCGGCAACCAGCTGCCGTCCGCTTGCCGCTGAAAGTGCTCGATCCGCGGCCGGTCCTGGCTGACCAGCACATAGTCGGTCAGCGTCGGGTTCCAGGTCTGGAAGCGGGTGAACTTCTCGCCGCGATCAAAGGCTTCGGTCGAAGGTGACAGCACTTCCAGAATGGCCGTCGGGTTGAGCACGACATCACGATAAGCATCGTGAAACTCGGGTTCACCGCAGATCACAACCAGGTCGGGATACGAGAAAAACCCTTCCATGCCGTGGCCCGACAGCGGCGTGCGTCCGCTGCGCACCTTGGTATCCTTGGAGCGGGCCTGACACGGACTTCCCTTCAGCTGATGGTAGACGATGCCCGACAGGTTCATGGCGATGCCGCCGTGTGCGAAGTTCTCACCGGCCATCGCGTAGAGTTCGCCGTCGAGATAGATATGGCGGACTTTCGAGGCGCGTTCGAGCGTGAGGTATTCATCCACCGTGAAGCGCGTCTTCGGTTGGGGCAGACTGCTCATGAGGGCGCGCTCCGCGCTGGCGGTCGGTGGTTTCATTTGCGTGGCACTTCCACGGCGGGGCGGTGGCCTATCCAATCATTATATCGGCCCCATCTGCCGGAATCGCCCGCTTTCCGCGCGGGCATCGCGCCCGTTGACAAGGTAGAATGGGCAAGTTGCAGCCACTCGTCGCCGGAATTTCTCCCCTTTCCTGAACCGGAATGGCTCCGAGACCGGAGATATGGATGGAGAGCCACGGGATGAGTACCGAAGCCAGAGACGACATTGCCTTGCTGGCCGAGTTCGTCGCCACGGGCCAGGAGTCCCCGTTCGCGGAGATCGTGCGCCGTCATCAGGGTTTGGTGTTCGGAGTCTGCTTGCGCGTCCTGAGCCAGTTCCAGGACGCCGAGGACGCCGCCCAGGCCGTGTTCCTGACGCTGGCGCACAAGGCGTCCGGATTGCGCGAACGCTCTTCCCTGGCCGGGTGGCTCCACCGCACCGCCTGGCACGTCGCGTTGCGCGCCCGGGAAGCGGTGGCGGTGCGCAAGAATCACGAGCGGGAAGCGGCAGCCATGTCCGACCTGAGCGACAACCCCGATTATTCCTGGGCGGACCTCAAACCGATCCTCGACTTCGAGATCGACGCCCTGCCGGAGAAGTACCGCCTGCCTTTGATCCTGCACTACATGCAGGGACAGACGAAGGAAGAAACCGCGCGCCAGCTGGGGCTGAAGAGTGGCACCGTTTCGACCTGGCTGGATCGCGGCCGTGAGTTGCTGCGCGAGCGGCTGTCGCGGCGCGGGCTCGCGGTGTCCAGTGCCCTGCTGGCCACCCTGTTGCTGGATAACTCGACCGCCACCGCCTGGTCGCCGATGGCGGCTTCCGCCGTGGTACAGGCAGCCGTCCAGGTGGCAGCCGGCGACGCGGCAGCTGCCGCTGGGGCGGTCTCGCCGCAGGTCATCGCATTGACCCAGGGGACCGTGCGGCTGATGGCGGTCGCCCAGATGAAGTTCGTCGCCACAGTCGCCGCCGCCGTGGTGCTGACCTGCACCAGCGTTGGTGTGGTGACGTATCAGACGCTAAAATCCCCACCGCCCGTCGTCAGCGCAGCTTTGGTCGTCGCGCCGCCCGCGGCGCTGGATCAACTGGCGGCCTCCGCGATTCCGGAATTGGAAGTCTTCAACGGTCAGCCGCCCGAACTGGTCGCAGTCCTCGGCGAGCATCGTGGACGACATGCAGGCCCGGTACAGTCCCTGGCGGTGTCGGCCGATGGCCAGCTGGCCGTCACCGGCGGATCGAACGGGCAAATTCGCTTCTGGGACGCCGCGACGCTGCGACTGAAACACACCCTCTCCGCGGGCGGCGCGGTGCTAGCGCTCGCCATCTCGCGCGACGGACAACGTCTAGCGGTTGGTACGCACTCCGGCGCCGTCAGCGTCTGGGCGCTTGACGGGCAGCGTCCGCCGCAACGCTTGCTCGCCTTTGACATCAGCAATACGCCCGTGCATGCTCTCTGCTTCCATCCGCTGGACGCCAAGCGGCTGGCTGTCGGCGGCGGCGACGGTTCGGTGCAAGTCTGGGACGTGAGTACCAAGGACGCCGAGAACCTGGCCAGTCATTTTCTCCACAAGGGGCCGATTGGGTCGGTCGTCTATGCGGCGGACGGCAAGACCCTGGCGACCGGCAGCGCGGATCGAACCATTCGTCTCTGGGATGCCACGACCGCCGAACTGCGCGAAAAGGCACTGCTGACCGGCCACACGGCATCGGTACGCACACTGGCGTTTGCGCCGGGCAACGGTTGGCTCGCGTCGGGGAGCGAGGATGGTACGGTCAAGCTGTGGTTCCCGACGGGCACACCCTCGACCGCAGCGCGCACTTTTTCCGCGCAGGCCGGCAGAGTGCAGGCGCTGGCCTACCATCCGGACGGCAAGACCCTGGCGGTCGCTGGCAGTGAGAAACGGATCTGCCTCTGGCAAACCCCGCACTCCAGCACCAAGCTGGAACAGCCGCACCTCGAAGGTAAACTCGAAGGCCATGCGGGAGAAGTGCTCGCCCTGACGTTTCGCGGTTCGGACGGCAAGCAACTCCTGACCGGCAGCGCGGATGGCACCGCCCGACTCTGGCACTGGCAGGACGCCGCGCATGCCGCGCCCATTGGGCATCTCGGCGCGGTCACGACGGCGGCATTCTCGACTGATGGCCGCCAACTGGCCACGCTCGGGCGCGACGCCACCGTACGCCTCTGGAGCCTGGACGGCACCTCGCCCAACGAACGGCTCGTGCTGCGCGACCAGGCCGATGTAACCGCCCTGACGTTCTCTCCCGACGGCCAAACGCTGGTGGCAGCCGGCGCGACGGGCCAGGGCACGGTCAAGCAATGGGATACGGCCGACGGCCGGGTGTTGCGGCAATTCAGTCCGCAGCTCAAAGGACTCGGCCAAACGCTGGCGCTCGCTCCCGGCGGCCAGCAGGTGCTCTTCGGTTGTCGGGATCGCACGCTGCGGCTCTGGGATGTAGCGGAAGCTAAAGAAACCGCCGCCCTGACCGGTCACGAAGCGAACATCACCGCACTGGTTATTGCGGCTGACGGCAAGAGAGCGCTCTCCGGAGCCGGCCAGCCTCTACTGCAAGACGGCAAGCTCGTGATGAAGGACGGCAAGCCCGTTTACCAGGATTGCACCGTCCGTCTCTGGGACCTGGAATTCCGGAGACCGCTCGGCGTGGTGGGCGGTTGTCCGACACCGATCATGCCGGCGTTGCTCTTTTCGTCGGACGGCAGTCAGTTCTTTTTCGGTGACGGCGACAAGCGGATTCGCCACCGCGATCTCTTTGGCCCCGCGCCGCGCGAACTCGAAGAACTACGAGACCAACGGGCGTTGGTCCCTGCTGCGCTGAGTCCCGACGGCCAGCGGCTGGCGTCGTCGCGCTACCCCGGCACGGTGGCGGTTTGGGACGCGAAAACTGGCACGAAAGTCCACGAATGGAACTTCCCGGAAACCGTGACCAGCGTGACGGCGGCGGCCGATGGTCGGCACCTGGCGCTGGGGTTCGCGACGGGTGTGGTGTATTTCGTTCGCCTGGAAGGATCGACTGGACGTTGAAGCGACTCCTGGACCGACCACTTACCCCAAAGCAAATCAAGTAGATCGCTGACAGCTATCAGTTGATAGCTGTCAGCCATTCTGTTATTTTCGCGCCGATTGGCTGGCAAGTCTCGGCCAAGAATGTCGGGCTGGAAACCCCGACGTACCAGCGGCTAGAGCATTCTGCAAATGGATGTAGCACCCGGCGCTATGGTCCGCGCAGCGGACCCTACGTAATTCTGTGGGGTCCGCTGTGCGGGCGGCTACAGCCGGTCGCAAATGCTCTAGAGTCCCAACTCAACCTTCGCCAGAAACAACCGCTGGCGGTCGCCGCGCTGGTAGAAGTCTTCGAGCAGCGTGCCCAGGCTGGGCGTCAGCTTCTTTTCCTTGACGCGCAGCCCGGTGTTCAAACTGACCGAAACCGGCTTCTCGAAGTCGATGGAACCGGGGCCAAGCCAGATCGTCACCTTCTTGTAATTCTTCACGTAGACGCTGATCTGATTGCCCTCGGTGATCTTGCCTTGCAGCGTGCCGGGCGCGGCCAGCGTGTTCCACTTGGCGATATCGTTGACGCTGCGCGGGTTCAGGCCGTCGCCGCTGAGCCAGTAGAAGCGGTTGTCGGTCGGCCGCAGGGCCAGGCATTCGCTCAGTTCGGGGCTGGCTGTCGCGCGCTTCTTGCGGTTCATCCACTCGAAGATGTAGGGCAACTCGCCCGTGAACGGTTCGTGCCCCCGGCCCTTGTACTCGACATACAACGCCGGCGTGCCGCGCGAGACCCAGGTCTCGAACTGCTTGCGGATGGACTTCGGAGCGTCGCCCGCCAGTTCGCCGCAGACCACGTAGAAGGGCAGGAACTGGCCATTCGGAGCATAGGTCTTGGCGTAATAACGCGGCTGCGCGCCCATCGGCATCACGCCGGCGAACTGGTCGGGGTGCGACAGGCCGACGTCGAAAGCCATGTCGCCGCCTTGGCCCAGGCCAGTCAGGAAGATGCGATCCGTATCGACGTTGAAACGGCGTTTGAGGTCCTGGAGCGATTCCAGGACCGCCGCGTGTTCGTCCGCGCTGTACGAATACTGCGGACGCATTTGAGCGGCATTGCCGGTCCATTCCGGCGCGACCAGGATGTAGCCGTGCTGCCCGGCCAGCTTGATCCAGCGTTCGAGCGCGTCTGACGGCTTCTCAATCGACTGATGCAGCACCACGAGCACCGGGTACGTCCGGCTGTGGTGATACTCGGCGGGCAGCTGCACGATGTAGTTGTAGGTCTTGCCGCGCCCCACCAGGGACTTCGTTTCCAGCGGGATCAGGTCCGTGGACAACTTCGGCTCGGGTTCGATGGGCGGCAAGTGGCGAATCAGCTGCGCCAACTCGTCGAAGGGCACCAGGTCGGATTTGTCTTGCTCGTACCGTTCCAGGAGCTTGTCGCGGGCGGGGCCGCTGTGCGTCTTCTGGTACTCCTGAACGAACCGCCGGGCATTCCAGAGCTTGATGCCCGTGTCGGCGCGGGCTTCCGCCGAGCCATTGCCGAGCAGCCAGCCGCTGACGGCCAGGGCCAGCAGGTCGCCGGGCGACTGCGGCATCGGCTTGGCTTCCTTCTTGTCGCGCTCCCATTGCTTGGCCAGCTTGGCGAAGGTCTCCAGACGCTCGTAGTTGTCAATGTTCAGTTCGTTGAGAATGGCCGTGGAGGCGTCGGTATAGACGACCTTGTGGGCTGGCGGTGCCACCAGCGGCGGCAGTTCCTTGAGGAAGCGCCGGGCGGTCGTCAGGGCTTCCTCGGCGGCCTCGTATTTCGTTTGCAAGGCCCGCACCCGTGTCTGCTGCCGTTCGTCCGCGCCCTGCGGGAAGCTCGTCAGCTGCTTTTGGGTCCAGGCATGGCGGCCCGCCTTGTGGCCGGCTTCCAGTTCCTCCAGCAGTTCCTGGCAGCGCTGCTGTTGTAAGACCGCCCGCGCCGCCTCGACGCGATCCTTCTCGGCGGGGGCATCGGTGAGCAGCCGATTCAGTTCCTGCTCGGCGGCGTTGTGCCAGCCCGCTTGCAGCAGGAAGCGGAACGCCTTCATGCGCTTCTCGGCATCGACCTCGCCGGCCTTCTCTTTCAAATCTGGATGGCTGTGCAGCAGAGCGACGACCGTATCCGGGCCAAGTTCCTTCGTCAGGTACATCGCCTGCCAAAGGTGCCGTTGCGACTCGACGGCGGCGAAGTGCGGGTTCAGGTGCGTCATCTTCTGCTTGGTCAGAAATGGCCCGCCCTTGGTCGGCTGATACTTGAAGGTGCGGTCCCAGTTTTGGTCGAACGGGGTGACTTCGAGAATCGGGCCGAACGGTTCGACGCGCTGCGCGGTGCCAAAGGGCGTGAACCGCTGGCGCAGCACCACGAGTTCCTTGACCTTGATGACTTCCTTCTCGTCCACGTCCTGGACCTGGCGGAAGCTGAAGACGATGCGGCGGACGTCGTCGTCCACGACGAAGAAGCCGTTGCCCACGGGAATGAAGACGCCGTTCTCCAGCACCTTCTGCCCTTCGCGCTTGACCGCGCCGAACAGGGTGGTGCCGTCCTTGAGGATGACCACGTCGGCGCGGTCCTCGCCGACGGCCGTCAGCAGGACCAGCAACGGCAGGAACGTGCCGAGCGTGCGGAAGATTCGGGTCGTGCGCATGAAGGCTGCTCGCTTTCCCGGCGAAGGCCGTGGACGGCACGCGGCAAACGAAATGCGGATTGCAAAATCGCCGGGCGGGCTCGACAATGGGGCGGGGCCGGGGCGAAGCATTGCCCTGCACCCCGGAAATGGGCTTCATCTGGATGCCGAGGTCGCGCGGCGGCACATCGTTCGCGGGTTTCCGTCTCCGGCGCAGGTGGCTTCCCCAAGAAGTATTACACCATTGTCGCCGTTGCGTTGGTCCAGTCAAGGAATAGTTGCCTGCCGGGATGGGCGGGGGCATGATTAACCCTCGCCGGCCCGTAGGTCAGGCTTTCCAGCCCGACTGAACTGCCTGCCGTAACTGGCACGTCGCTGGCGCTTCAGTCAGGCTGGAATGCCTGACCTACGGCCGCAAGCCGTCCGGCTCATCGATCAGGTGTTGAAGGGATCATCCATGCCGATCCGTTTTCGCTGCGCTTACTGCAATCAGTTGCTCGGCATCGCCCGCCGCAAGGCCGGCACCGTGGTCCGTTGTCCGGGTTGTTCAGGACAGGTCGTGGTGCCGAGCCTGGAGGAAGCGGGGCTGGCGGAAAAGACCGTGAACCCGCAGCAGGCGACGGTCGGCCCACCGAAGCCCTTTGAAGGCAACGAGATCGACAAGGTGCTGGAAGGCGCGGATGAACCGTCCGTCGTGCAACCCGGCGGCGGACCGGTCTTCGCCAGCCAGGCGGCCGGCGGGCCGCCCAGCGTGTCGATGTCGGTCAGCGGCGCAGGGCCGGGTATCTTCCTGTCACCGGCACGGGCCACCATGCTCAGCGTGATCGTCGTGGTGGGGCTCGCCGTGGCATTCGGGTTGGGCTTGATGGTGGGGTTGATGCTGCACTCGAAATAGCCGCCGGTTGCCCATGTCCACCGAACTCGAGTTCGTGCAGACCATCCGCGACCATCCCGCCGACGATTTGCCCCGCCTCATCTTTGCCGATTGGTTGGAGGATCGCGGCGACCCGCGTGGCGCGTTCATCCGAACCCAGTGTGCACTGGCCCGCCTGGGGATGAACGATGCGGGCCGCCTGGCCCTCGAAGCCCGGGAAAGGCAGCTGATTGCGGAACATGCCAGTCAGTGGCTTGGTCCGCTGCTGGCAATGGACATTGATCCGAACGATCAGTTCCCCACCACGAAGAAGGAAGCCTGGGACCTCGGTGTAGGCTTCTCCGGCTGCCCCGATCAGCCGGACCTGGCCTGGGTGCGGCGGCCGAGCTTTCGGCGCGGGTTCCTCGATGCAGCGCAGATGAAGGCCCCGGTATTCCTGGAGCATCACCAGACACTTTTTCGGCACGCGCCGCTGTTGCGCATGGTCAAACTGGAGGAAGCCGCGCTGCACCTGGGAGAGCTGGCCCGCTGCCCCAGTTTAGAACGAATCGTGGGGTTGGCATTCTCCTGGGAAGAGATCGGCCCGAACCGACTCGCCACCCTGGCAGCTTCCCCCTATCTCGGCAACCTGCGTGCGCTGCGCTTCTACCGCAACGAGATCGGCGACCTTGGCGCGCGGGCACTGGCCCAAGCGCCGTCTCTAACTTCCCTTGTCGAACTCGACGTGGAAAGCGATCGGCGTTACGAGAACTATCTGACGCCGCGCGGGATGGAGTATCTGACGCGCAATTCCCGACTCAGCGGCCTGCGTTTTCTGAACCTGCAAGGTAACGCGCTGGGACCGTCCGGGGCTCGCATCCTGGCCGCCAGACCGCTTTTCGGCCAACTGCGCAAGCTCGACCTGAGCGACAACGACCTGGGCGATGCGGGAACCACGGAACTGGCGCGACTGGATCGCCCCAGCCAGCTACGGCACCTGGCGCTGCATGGGAACTCGATCGGTGATGCCGGTGCGCAAGCCATCGCTGGATCGCCGCACATGCAGAGTTTGCGCCAGCTGGACTTGAGCCACAACGCCATTGATACAGCAGGATGCGTGGCGCTCGCTACTTCTCCATACCTCAAGGGGTTGCAACGTTTGGGCTTGGTCTGCAATCCGATTGGTCCGGAGGGAGCACGCGCACTGGCGAACGCCGCCCCGACCTTCACGAAGCTCTCGCTGCTGCGCGTCGAGAGTTCCGACGTTTACGAATCCGGCTACTCCGCCGAGTTGCTGTTGCAGCAAGCGTTTGGCCCGCGCGTGCGCGTCGAGAGTTGGATGCGCTGAGCCTGGGCGGAAATGCAACAAGCCCACGGCCGTTCGCGGTCGTGGGCTTGTGTGTTCAGGATGCGGAGTTACTTCTTCAGCTGCGGCGTGTCGCTGCCCTTGACCGTGGTCTTCTGGGTCTGCTTCAGCTCGACGGTGGTGGCCATGCCGCCGATTTCGATGTCGAGCTTGCCTTCCAGGGTCAGGTTCATTTCCGAGGTGTCGATGCGGCCGGCCTTGGCATCGAACAGGACCGTGCCGGTGCCGTTCTTGCCTTCCAGGCTGGCGCTCTTGATCTTGAAGGGCAGCCCCGCGCCGGGGGTGTCGCTGCCAGGGGCGGAATACTTGAGCGTCGTGGTCACGGCGATCTTGTCGAGGTCCTTGTTCTTCTCGTCCTTGCCGACGTACTTGTAGTCGTAGGTCGTGTCGTAGCTGCCGATCGGGCCGAGGTTCAGCTTGGAGTTGTACTTCCAGGTCTTGTCCTTGTCGGCTTCGCCGTTGGGCACCACCGCGAACGACGGGTCGGCCATCTGCTTCAAGGCGTCCTCGCTCAGGATGTTCTCCAGGAGCGGCTTCATTTGCTGCTGGCTCTTGCCCAGGCGGCTCAGGAAGTCGGCGCGGCCTTCGACCTTTTCGACCTTCATGTCGCTGCCGACGGTCAGGGTGAACTCGGAACCCTTGAGTTCCTTGAAGAAGTCGGCCAGCGGGTTATTGCCAGCGCCGGGGGCCTCGGAGTCGTAGGCGATCTTGTTGCCGCCGATCTCGATCTCCATCTTCACACCGTCGATGCGCTGCTTGATGATCCACTTGCCGTCCTTCTGCTCGGTCGGCTTCCAGCTGAAGTAGAAGGTCTGCTTCTGCTTCTGCTTGACGTCCATGCCCATGACCTTCATGTCCTGGGTCGTTTCGGTCGTCAGTTCCTGGTAGATGGTCTTGTCTTTTTCAAACTTCCACTTGAGGTCCGCCTTGTCCTGCGCCCAGACGGGCAACGCGCACAGGCCGAAGACGAGCAGCGGAAGCAATTTGCGATACTGGAGCACGGTCGGTTCCTCCGGTTCGGTCGAAAGCCGTAATGGAAAGCTGATTGGGGATTTTAGGTGTCCAACGCGGTTTTGCCAATCTAAAATTGCGTCCGCGACAGGCCCCTGGTCCGCGTGAAGCGGGGAGACGAATCGCTGTACGACTCTACGTCCGCTCGCGCCGCGTTGTTCTCGTTTCAACCAAGGAAGACGACCCACCATGAATCTGCTGACCACGATCGCTGGTTCGCTGATGGAAGGCTATTTCCCGGCTGGCTGGGACCTGGCCAAGATCGACCGGCTGGCGGAAAGCGATGGCGCGGACCTGGTGCGCCGGGAAAAGTGGTGGCATCCGCAGTTCGAGCCGGTGGCCTGCGCCTCGTTCGCCGACTTCGACACCTTCATGGGCCACGAGATCGCCCTGGAAATCCTCAAGGCGAAGCAGGAGAACCGCGAGATCGCCTTCATCCTGCCGGTCGGGCCGATGGGCATGTATCGCTGGACTGTCTATTTCCTGAAGGAATGGAACGTCCCGTGCGGCCACGTCCACGGCTTCAACATGGACGAATGGTCGGACGCCCAGGGCAACACGCTGCCGCCGACGAACTCCGGCGCGTTCCAGTACGCGATGGAGCAGGCGTTTTACGGCCCGCTTGGCAACCTGACCGTGCCCAGGGGACAACGGCACTTCGCGCTCAAGAACGAACTGCCGCACTACTCGGGTCAGATCGGCGACCTGAAGAAGCAGGGCGCGAAACTGGTGACGGTCTTCGGCATCGGCCGGGTCTGCCATATCGCGTTCTGGGAGCCGCACTTCGCCGGCGAGTTCAAGGGCGAGGCCGACTGGAAGGCCCAGACGCACCGGCTAGGCGCCCGGCTGCATCCGCTGACCATCGAGCAGAACGCGCTGACCAGCTTCAAGAGCCGGACGACGCTAGTGCCAGCGTTTGCGAATACCATCGGGCCAGCGCTGTTCCTGGCCGCCGACCGCATCATCGGCGGCGCGGACGGCGCGTTCAATCGCGGCATGCAATGGCAGGGGCTGTCGCTGCGGATGTCGCTGCACCACGAGCCGACGCCGTGGATTCCCAGCACTTACATGCCAACCCTCGCCGGACGTTTGTTCTATATCGAGGAGTTGGCGCTGCCGCTGGTGGCGGAATGCAACTAGGTCGGCTAAAGCGCAAGCGGTTGTGAAGCCGCGAGCGGTTCAGGCCAGCAGCAGCTTCAGTTCTTCATCGGTCAGCTTGCGCGTAAAGGCCCCGCCCAGGATCCAGTCGCCCGTGGGATGCTCGACGCGATAGGTGATTTGCACCTGGAGCTTGCAGAGGAACATTTCCGGCCGGTTGAGGAGTTCGATTTCCAGGATGGAATCGGCGGGGACCTCGTGCGACAGTACCAGGCTGATGCCGCCGGCCGAGATGTTGCGGACGCGCACTGGGTGCGGTTCGCCCTCGACCATCGCCAGCAGCCGACAGGAGGTTTCGAGGTTGATGCCGTAACGAATGGTCTCGCGGCGTTCGGCCCCGGATGGTTCCTTCGGCTTCCAGGTGAACCACGAGCGGCACTTCTTCAGCCACGACATCGGTTGCAGCATCGGAGAAAGGGAAGCCTGGGAGCCGTTTTGCCTCGTTTGTCGCCGTTAGTGGTTTGAACTTACAACCCGGCACGGCCACTTGCAACAGAAAACGAAGCACTGGCCGCCGTAAATGCCACAAATGTGCCAGCGGTCTGAAAAAGGCGCGCCGGCCTGAATCACAAGGGGATTTCCTCGTCAGGAGCAAGCCGATGATGCGCTACCTGGGCCTTGCCTTGCTTGGAACCGTGCCTGCCCTGGTGCTGGCGGCGGACGGTCAGCCCGCAGTCACCTTCAAGAAGGACGAGGTGGGCAAGCTGCCCGCCGGCTGGACCGTCGCCAAAACCGGGACCGGTGCGGGCAGCACCTGGAAGGTCGTGGCCGATGCGACGGCCCCCTCGAAGTCCGGCCAGGCGCTGGCGCAGACAGCGGCCGGCGACAAGCCGGTGTTCAATCTCTGCGTCCTCAACGACAGCAGTTTTCAGGACGGAGAGATCAGCGTCGCCTTCAAGTCGATCAAGGGTGAAGTCGATCAGGGCGGCGGCATCCTCTGGCGCTACCAGGACCCCGACAACTACTACATCGCCCGCATGAATCCCCTGGAAGACAACTACCGGGTCTACAAGGTGGTGGCCGGCAAGCGAGTGCAGCTGGCGACGACCAAGGAAGAGGTCAAGATCAAGGACAACGCCTGGACGACCCTGAAGATCAAGCAGGCCGGCGACCAGATCGAATGCTTCCTGGATGGCAAGAAGTTTCTCGAAGCCAAGGACGATGCCCTGCCGAAAGCCGGCAAGGTCGGCCTCTGGACCAAGGCGGATGCCTACACGCACTTCGACCAGCTGCAAATCAGTCCTACTGGCAAGAAGTGAGACTTGCCCAGTAAACCAGCTATACACCCCTCCGTGCCAAGGCAAAGGCGTTGGCACGGAGGGTTTGGGTGCGGATTTTCGCCCCACCCCGTCAAAGCACGGATTTCGGCAAGAGACCGTTGACGGCCTTGGAAGGAACGGCTATTGATGGTAAATTACGAGATTGTGGGGGAACGGTGAAACCGTTCCCGCCGCCAGCGTATGAAGCTACAGCAGTTGCGGCGTGTTAATTTGAACCCCGGCAACCCGCCGACCGACCCGAACGACATGCACGCGCCGCACGCAGGCTGCCGCAACCTCAACTTCGGTTCGGCACGGTGGGCTGGTGCATCCGTAAGGAGGACAAACGCATTCCCCCAAACGACCGCAACGATCGTAACCCGCAAGTGCGCAACCAGGCGAACCAGCATCGGGTCAACGAGCAGATTCGCATCAGTCCGGTGCGCCTGATTGGCATCAACGGCGAACAGCTGGGCGTGGTGCCGACCAACCAGGCCATGGACATGGCGCGCGAGGCCAACCTCGATCTGGTGGAAGTGGCCGCGCAGGAACGGCCGCCGGTCTGCAAGATCATGGACTACGGCAAGTTCCGCTACCAGCAGCAGCAGCAGAAAAAAGACAAGAAAGCCAAGGCGCACCAGCAGAAGCTGAAGGAGATCCGCGTCCGCCCCAAGACCGGCGAACACGACGTGGAGACCAAGATCAACCAGGCCCGCAAATTCCTGGAGCACAACGACAAGGTGCTGGTCAACGTGCTGTTCCGCGGCCGTGAGTTGCAGCACATTGAGGAAGGCCAGCGCATCATCGCCGGCATGCTGGAAAAGCTGGTCGATGTCGCCAAGGTCGAGAAGCATCCGTCGATGGAAGGCAAGCGCATGACCGCCATGCTGGCCCCGAAAACGACCTGAGCGTCCGAAATCGCCGCGCCGGCAGGCTGCGAGTTGCTACATTAATCGTGCTGATTTCTTGGGACCCTTGGTCGGTTGCCAGGGGTTCCTTTCTTTTTTGCCGCCCTGGAGCGTTCGCAGGGCTTGAAAGGAAGGCAGTCATGCCTAAGATGAAGAGCCACAAGGGCTCGCGCAAACGCTTTCGGGTGACCGCCAATGGCAAGCTGAAACGCAAGCAGGCCGGCAAGAAGCACCTGGAAAGCCACAAGACCGGTAAGCGCAAACGCCAGCTGCGCGCGACGGTCCTGCAAACCAACCGGCTAGCACAAAAATACGTCAACCACATGGGCGACTGACCTGTAAGCCGTGGCGCTTGGCCCCTGAACCTCGGGTGCCGCCGCCATCGTTGACTGGAGCGAACTAGGAGCTGCCAATGACTCGCGCACGGAGCGGCAAGACGGTCTTGCGCAATCGCAAGCGTCTGCGCCGGCTGACCAAAGGTTATGTGATGGGCCGGCACAACTTGTACCGGCAAGCGGTCGTCACGCTGCTGCGTGGCCGGGTTTACGCCTTCCGCGACCGGCGCGTGCGCAAGCGTGAATTCCGTCGGCTGTGGATCATCCGCGTCAGCGCCGCCTGCCGAATGCGCGGCCTGCGCTACAGCCAGCTGATCGCTGGGCTGCTCAAGGCCAACTCCGAGCTGGACCGCAAGACCCTGGCCGACATCGCCGTCCACGATCCGGACACCTTTACCAAGATCGTGGAACTGGCGGAGCAGAACCTCTAAGAGCCTGTTCCAACCGCCGCTCGCGGCATCGCACAACCAACGGTCCTGCGAAACCGCGAGCGGCGGTTGGCGATCTTTCATTCCACCATGTCCGATCTTGCAAATCTGGAACAGCGCGCCCTGTCCGAGTTGAATGCCACGGACGGTGAGGAGTCGCTGCGCGCCTGGAAGACCCGCTACTTCGGCGAGCAGGGCGAAGTAACCCTGGCGCTGAAGAACATCGGCAAGATTCCAGGGCCGGAGCGCGCCGCTTACGGCAAGGAATGCAATCGCATCAAGGCATCGCTGGGCGAAGCCTTTGAAGTCCGTCAGCAAGCCGAGAAGGACAAGGCGCTCGAACGCAGCCTGGCGGAACCGCCCATCGACGTGACTCTGCCTGGCCGTCGGCCGGCGCATGGCCGCTTGCACCTGGCCACCCAGGTGATGCGCGACATTCGCGGCATCTTCGCCGACCTGGGCTTCCAGGTCTATCGCAGCCGCGAGGTCGAAGACGACGAGCATAACTTCGGCCTGCTCAACATGCCGCCGCACCACCCGGCGCGCGACATGTGGGACACCTTTCACACGATGACCCCCGGCGTGCTGTTGCGGACGCACACCTCACCAGGCCAGATTCACGTGATGCGGCAGTTCAAGGGCAAGCCGATCCGCGTCATCTTGCCCGGCATGTGCTACCGCTACGAGGCGATCACGACCCGCAGTGAAATCCAGTTCCAGCAGGTGGAAGGGCTGGCGATCGGCTCGCGCGTCAGCATGGCCGACCTCAAGGGCACCATCAGCGCCTTTGCCCGCCGCATGTTCGGCGAGGAACGCCAGGTGCGCATCCGTTCCAGCTACTTCCCGTTCACCGAACCGTCCATCGAAGTGGACATGGATTGCATCGTCTGCGCCGGCAAGGGGTGCAGCCTGTGCAAGAAAAGCGGCTGGCTGGAGATCATGGGTGCCGGCATGGTTCATCCCACGGTGCTGAAAAACGGCGGCTACGACCCCGAGCAGTTCACCGGCTTCGCCTTCGGCATGGGCCCGCAGCGCATCGCCATGCTGAAGTATGCCATCGACGACATCCGGCAGTTCTGGGGCAACGACCTGCGGTTCCTCCAGCAGTTCTGACCGCCAATCCAGGCAAGCGGCGGGCGTGAGCCCGCTGTTCCAAATCGAGAACAGCGGGCTGACGCCCGCCGCTCGCCACAACCCCGCGATACCCATGAAAGTCCCGCTCAAATGGCTTTCCGAGTACGTCGGCCTGACCCTGGGGCACGCCCAGCTGGCTGAACGGTTGACGCAGATCGGCCTTGAAGTAGCGGGCGTGCGCGTCTACGGCCTGCCCGTGCCGACTGGGGTGCGCGTCAAGCCCGAGGACCTGGGCCCGGTCTGGGACCCCAAGAAGGTGGTCATCGCCCAGGTGCGCGGCGTCGAGAAGCATCCCAACGCCGATAAGCTGCTGCTGGTGGCCGTCGATCTCGGCACCGGCGTGCCCAAGCAGATCGTCACCGGCGCGCCGAACCTCAAGGTCGGTGACCGCGGCCAGAAGGTCGTGCTCGGCCTGACGGGCACCACCTACTTCGACCATCACGGTAAGGACAAGGAAAAGCAGCTGAAGGAACTGAAGCCGATGGAGTTGCGCGGCGTCATGAACGATGCGATGGTGATGTCGAACTTCGAGCTGGGCGTCAGTGACGACCGCGAGGGCGGCATCATCATCTTGCAGGACGATGCGCCGCTGGGCAAACCCTACGTCGATTACGCGGGCGACATCGTGGTGGAACTCGACGTGCTGCCCAACATGGCGCGCTGTCTGTCGATGCTCGGCGTGGCGCGCGAAGTGGCCGCCGCCACGGGCGGCCGGCTGAACCGGCAGCAAATCAATCTGGAAACTTCGCCGGAACCCATCGACGGCCAGTGCGGCGTGGTCATCGAGAACCCCCGGCTGTGCGCCCGCTACCGGGCCATGCTCATCAAGGGCGTCAAGTTCGGCCCAGCGCCCAGCTGGATGCAAACGCGCCTGACCTACGCGGGCATGCGGCCCATCAACAACGTCGTCGATATCACCAACTACGTGATGCTGGAATGGGGCCAGCCGTTGCACGCCTTCGACTACGACGTGCTCAAGCAGCGCGCCGGCGGCAAGGCGCCGACGATCACCGTGCGCCCCGCGCGCGACGGCGAAAAGCTGAAGACGCTCGACAACGTCGAACGCACGCTGACGCCGGAGCACCTCATCATCGCCGACACGGCCGGGCCGATCGCGCTGGCTGGAGTCATGGGCGGGCTCGATACCGAGGTCTCGGAGAAGACGACCAACGTGCTGCTCGAAGCGGCCAACTTTGATTTCGTCAGCATTCGCAAGACGTTCCGGCACTTCGACCTGCCGAGTGAGGCCAGCGCTCGCTTCAGCCGGGGCATCCATCCGGATATCGTTGCGCCCGCGTCGGAGCGCGCCGCGGAGTTGCTGCGGCGGCACGCGCACGGCAAGGTGTGCAAGGGGCACATCGAGAGCTACCCGGCTTCCGTCGAAGTCCGGCCGATCTCGCTCGAACTCGAAGAAGTCCGCAAGTTGCTCGGTGTGTCCATGTCGCGCAAGGATGTGCTGCACGTGCTGCAAGCGCTGGACTTCGACGTCAGCGACGATGCGCCGGGCACTTTGTTGGTGCGGACGCCGGGGCACCGCCTCGACGTGCGCGAAAGCGCCGACCTGATCGAAGAGCTGGCGCGGATGCACGGCTACGACAAGCTGCCGGCCACGCTGCTCGCTGACCAGTTGCCCGAGCAGCACGCCAACTGCAAGCTGGAACTGGAGGAACGCACGCGCGACATCCTGATCGCCGCCGGCTTGCAGGAAGTGATTACCTATTCGCTCACGAAGGCCGAGCGCGAAGCGCCGCTGGGGCTCGCCGTGCCGAACTACGTCACGCTGAAGAATCCGATCAGCCCGGAACGCGCGGTGATGCGGCAGACGCTGCTGGCGGGCGTGCTGGAAGCCGCCGCCGAGAACCTGCGCCACACCGGCGATGTTCGGCTCTTCGAGGTCGGTTCGGTCTTCGTGCCGGTGGATGGGGAAAAGCTGCCCGCGGAGCCGGCGCGCCTGGCCCTGGTGCTGACCGGTGGACGCTGGGGCGAGTTCTGGTCGGAAGCAGTCGCGAAGCCACCGGCGCTGGAGTTCCACGACATCAAGGGCGTGGTTGAGACGCTGGTCGGCGATCTGCATCTGCCCGAAGTTAGCTACCGTCTGGCGAAGACCGCGTACCTGCATCCGGCGCGCGGCGCGGAGTTGCTGGTCAAGGGTCAGGCGATGGGTGCCTTCGGCCAGCTGCATCCGCGCGTGGCCGAGGCGTTCGGCATCGAGTCGTCGCGGGTGGTGCTGGCGGCCGAACTGGACCTCGAACGCCTGCTGCTGGAGGTGCCGGAGCGCTACGCCTACACGCCGGTGCCGAGGTTCCCGGCGGCCCTGCGTGACGTGGCGGTAATCGTCGAGGAGACGATTGCGGCCGAACAGGTGTTGAAGGAGATTCGCGAAGCCGGTGGTGACTTGCTGCGCGGCGTGCGGCTGTTCGACCTGTATCGCGGGTCGAGCATCCCGCCCGGAACCAAAAGTCTGGCCTACGCCCTGAGTTATCAGGCGCCCGACCGCACCCTGACCGAAGGCGACGTCAACAAGACGCACAAGAAGATCGAGGACCGCCTGAAGTCGGCGTTCAAGGCGCAGATTCGCGGGAAGGAAGGATAGCAGCCGCTTGCGGCTTCGCACAAAGCCTCGCGTGCTAAACCGCAAGCGGAGATGGGGCGAAGCCGCACGCGGCTGGTTTTCCATCAGATTTGATACGACAGGGCATTATGCTGCTGGGCCTGCCGGAGCAGGTCGGCGAGCGAGCGTTCGTGGAGGATGCGTTGCTCCTTGGCCTGAACTTCCTGCCAGACGCCGCGGATGACGGCGAACGCGGGCGATTCCGGCTGGGCGTCGGTCCCCGTGCGCGGCGGCGCGGGGCGGTCGATGGCATGGATGATGGTCGCCAGCGAGATTTCGTCGGGCGGCACGGCCAGCTGGTACCCACCCGACGCGCCCCGCACGCTCACCACCAAGCCCGCAGCCTTGAGTTGCAGCAGGATCTGCACCAGGAAACGCTGGGGGATGTCGTGCGCTTCGGCCACGTCCTTGACGCGCACCGGCCGCGAACCGCCATACAAGGCAGCCAGTTCCATCATGGCGACACAGGCGTACTCGGCCTTGGCGGAAACGCGCATGGAAAAATGTTCGTTGTTAGTGGTCAGTTGTCAGTGGCAAAGAACGTCAGGTCAAACACTGCTGTGTACAGGAAGCGAAGCACGCAGTCGGCAACTGACCACGCACCACTGACGACTGACCAGGTCAGATGCCGCCGCCGTCCTGGACTTCGATCACGTGCAGCCCGCATTCCTTCTTGACGGTGCCCCGCCAACGGCCAGCCCGCTCGTCCTCGCCTTCCTGCACCGCCGTGGTGCAGGGCTGGCAACCGATGCTCGGATAACCTTGGTCGTGCAACGGGTTATACGGAACGTCGTGGTCCAGCACGAACTTCCAGACGTCCTTCTTGGTCCAGCCCAGCAGGGGGCTGATTTTCACCAGCTTGAACTTGGGGTCCCACATGACGACCCCATGATGCCCGCGCTGCCGGGTCTGGTCGCCGCGAATGGCGCTGAGCCAGGCATCGTAGCCGACCACCGCGCGCTGCAAGGGAATCTCCTTGCGGTCGTGGCAGCACTGGTCAGGGCGAATGCGATACAGCGGTCCGCCGTGTTCTTCCTCGTACTCGGCGATGGTCAAGTCGGGCCGCACCATTTCGACGGCGATGCCGTAGCGGTCCTTGATGCGTTCGCGCAGCTCCAGGGTTTCGGCGAACTGGTAGCCGGTGTCCAGATTGAAGATGCGCACGGCCGGTTCGATCTCGGCCAGCATGTGTATCAAGCAACAGCCCTCGGCCCCAAAGGCAGTGGCCATCGTCAGCCGGGGGTGGAATTTGTCCACGCTCCAGCGCAGGATTTCCTGCGGCGACTTGCCGGCCAGCTGCTCGCTGGCGGCGGCAATGGCTTCCGGAGACATCACGGGCTCGGCCATGCAATCCTCCGCACTCTGCTCGTTCCCGACGCCGCGGGGGCTGGAGTGGCGCTACTATTTTTGTCGGAATAATGAACAATTCGTCAATATGGAAAACGGTGCT
>JAEUIF010001037.1 GCA_016795185.1 Planctomycetia bacterium
GGCGGAGCCCGGCGATCGTTCGTAGTTCCGCCTTCAGGCGGCGAGTCGCGCGACCGCCTGAAGGCGGAACTACGAACGGCCGCGCCCAGCGGTGTCGGCTTCCCGGCTTGGGTCCGCCACGCCGCCACGCGGGAGACTGGCAGACTCAGCGGACTGGTACGTCGGGCTTTCCAGCCCGACAGGAAGCGCCGGAAGTTTGCGGTGCGGGCAGACCCTGGCGCGATCCGTCGCGGGCGCTTCCTGTCGGGCTGGAAAGCCCGACGTACTTCAAGGCACCACACCCTGGACCCTGCACCCGGCCTTCCGCTATTATGCCCCTATGAAAATCACGCAAGTGGAAAGCCAGGTGCTGCGGTTGCCGTTGAACCGGCCGATCACCGCTCCCCTCGCGCCCGGCAGCCTGCCGCTGGCGGGCGACGGGCCGTCGTTCGGCGGCATTCGGCTCGATCATCTCTTCATGCTGGCCGTGCATCTCGATACCGATGCCGGTCATCGCGGTCTGGGCTTCGCCTACACGCTCGGCGGCGGCGGTCGGGCCTTGAAGGCCCTCGCGGATGCCGACCTGTCGCCCATCGTGCTGGGTGAAAACCCGCTCGATCACGAACGCATCGGCCAGAAGGTCTACTGGCGCTTGCAGACCATCGGCCGGCGCGGGCTGGTCAGCCAGGCGTACAGCGCCTTCGACCTCGCGCTCTGGGACATCAAGGGCAAGGCGGCGGGCCTGCCGTTGCACAAGCTGCTCGGCGGCGCGCGCGATTCCGCCCCGGTTTACGGCTCGGACACCGGCTGGCTGTGGATGACGCCGGATGAGATCGTCGAGGCGTCGCGGCCGTACATCGAGCAGGGCATGATGGGCGTCAAGATCAAGGTCGGCAATCCCCGGCCGGAGATCGACGCCGACCGCGTCACCCGCGTGCGCGAGGTGCTGGGCGAGGAAATCTGGCTGGCCGTCGATGCCAACCAGCGTTACGACTACGCCACCGCCCTGGCGATGGGCCGCTTCTTCGAGGAGGACATCGGCGTCGACTGGTTCGAGGAGCCGATTTCCTGCGAAGACCTGGCCGGGCACATTCGCCTGCGCGACAAGCTGGAGTTGCCCATCGCCCTGGGCGAAACGCTCTTCGGCCGCGACGAGTTCGTGAAGTATCTCGACAGCAACGCCGTGGACATCCTGCAACCGGACGTGACGCGCATCGGCGGGCTGACCGAATGGCTAAAGCTGGCGGCGGTGGCGGAAACGTATCACCGACCGCTGGCCCCGCACCTGCTGCCCGAAGTCGCGGTGCATCTCGCCTGCGGCCTGCCGGGCGTGACGCTGGTGGAATGGATGCCCTGGCTGACGCGCGCCTTCGTGGAACCGCCGGCCATCGTCAATGGCCGCATCGTACCGCCGCCGGGACCGGGCCTGGGCCTGGAGATCAACCCGGACGTGGCGACGAAGTATCAGTTGCCGAGTTAAAGTAGCCCGCCGCTCCGCGGCGGAACGAGCGGCGCAGCCGCGAGCGAAGCGCCGGCGCTACCCCCTTTCCGCTTGGGTAGATGACCGTCGCTCCACCGGCGACGGCATCATTCCAAGACAGCACGGTCCATCCGGCGAGCCTGGCTTTCAGGCATCCATGGTGCAGCACATCGCTGACACCACACTCGCGGCTGCGCCGCTCGTTCCGCCACGGAGTGGCGGGCTACTTTCCAAACGCCGCTCGTTCCGCCACGGAGTGGCGGGCTACTTTGCCGATTGCAACGATTCTGACGCCGAGGATCGGCAAATCGGCCTGCCTCGCGAAGATTGCGAAAAAAGCTGCCTGCCGAGATTGCATCCTGCCGTCGCTGGGTGGTAAACCATTTCCCGGCCCCATTCCATCACTCGACAGCTGAGAAACCCTGGCCGCCGCGCGGCTGCTCCGTTTCAAAGAGCGCGGCCCCACCGACGAATACACGGGTAACTGACTGCCCCTCACCATGGGAGAGCTTGCATGCTGACCAACCTGGCGCTGTTGCTGGCGCAGCGCGACACTTTTCCGGACTTTCCGGCATCCACAACGGCCCCGCAGCCCTCAGCAGGAGATTGGGCCAGCGTAATCGGCATGATGTGCTGTTGCTACGGGTCGATTTTTCTGATCTTCGGCCTACCCTGGGCAGCTGGCTTATGGAAGTCCTTTGTGAAGGCTGGTGAACCTGGCTGGGCAGCAATCATTCCGATCTACAATGTCGTCGTTTGGATGAAGCTCATCGGACAACCAGCAAGCCGAACGATCTTTCACTTGATTCCATTGGTCAACATCTACTTTTTCTTTGTCGATGGATTGGCATTTCTCCGATGCTTTGGCAAGGATGTTGGCTTTTTGATCGGCATTTGGTTGTTGCCTTATGTCTTCTGGCCGATCCTCGGCTTCGGCAGCGCCCAGTATACCCCGCGGGCCGGCGCGGGCATGGGTGGCGGTGGGTTCTCGCCGCCTCCGGGTCCGCGTCCGGGCGGTCCGCGTCCGGGTGGTCCGCCGCCGCAAGGCCCGCGTCCGGGCGGCCCGCAGGGCGGCATTCGTCCGGGTGGACCGGGTGGCGCTCCGCCGCGCCGCTAAATTGACTGCACGCTGAAACACCAAAAGCCTGGCTGCCGCGAGGGAGCCAGGCTTTTTGCGTAGGTCTTTTGTCCGATTTTGGCGAGCGGCGGGCGTCAGCCCGCTGTTGGAAGCGTCAGTCGCGGGCGGTACAAACAGCGGGCTGACGCCCGCCGCTCGCCTGAAATCTGCATTCTGCAAAGCAGAAGTAGTCAATCCACAGCGCGAACCCGCCAGGTCGCAACCGTGTCCTCTCCCAATTGTGGGAGTGCGCGCTCATGGACGCGACCGCCTATCTCGTCTTCGGCGACTTGCACGGACGAATCCTGCCGGCCTTTCGGCTGGCGGCCGTCTGGGCGAGAGAGTCCGGCGTGCGCGTGGCAGCGTTGCTGCAAGTCGGCGACCTCGGCTGGTTTCCCGAACCCGGCAAGCTCGACAAGGCCACCCAGCGCCACGCGGAGAAGGATTCCCTCGAACTGGGCGCGCAGCTGCTCGCCCAGCCGTGCAAACTGGCCGACGACATCTTCGCGGATGAGCATGTCGCGGGCGGTCTCTGGTTCACCGCCGGCAACCACGAGGATTACGATTCGCTGGAGTTCTGGGAGCAGGGTGCCGGAGCGCAAGCGGACAGTTTCTGCGTGGATGCCTACTGCCGGGTCCACTGCATCCGCGACGGCCGCGCCGCGGAGTTGCCGGGCGGCCTGCGCGTCGGCGCGCTCTGGGGCATCGATGACGCCGCCCCCAATGCGCGGCGGAAGACGCTGCCGCGCGCCCGCATCCGCGCGCGCAGCGCCACTCAGCTGGCCGGCGCGGACTTCGACGTGCTGCTCATGCACGAGAGCCCGCGCGATGCCGTCTACACCGACGCCGGCAGCAGCGACATCTCCGCCCTGATCGGTCTGGCGCAGCCGGCGTTCGCCTACTTTGGCCACTACCATACCGAGCAACGACAAATCGAAGGCCCGTTCGGCGACACGCAGGTGTATCACCTGGCCGGGATGGAAATGCGCGGCCGGGACGGCTTCGCCGAACCGGGCAGCGTGGGCGTGCTGACCTGGCACAGCGACGGCGGTGAGTTCGCCTATCTCGAAGAAAGCTGGCTGCGGACTTTCACCCGACACAACTGGCGCTATCGGTAGCGCAGGCTCGGTATACCTGCTTTTTGACTGGACTGGTAGGGTCCGCTGTGCGGACCAGGCCCCGGTTGCACTGGCCCGCACAGCGGACCCTACGAGACTGGTAGGGTCCGCTGTGCGGACCATTGCTCCCTCGGTTGGGTAAGGGGAACGGTCCGCACAGCGGACCCTACAGACTTTGCTCCGGGTTACCCCTTCTTCACCGCCGGGATCAGCTGCTGCGTTTGATAGCTGCCGTCGGTCGCCTGGAAGCTGAAGAGCATTTGCTTCAGGCCGTCGCGCAGCTCCGGGCCGACCTTGAACTTGATCT
>JAEUIF010001067.1 GCA_016795185.1 Planctomycetia bacterium
CCTGGAACTGGGATAACGCGCCGTGGTGTCCAGTCATAAACTACCGTTGCTGACCAATCCGGCCCAAAAAGCCCGTAGCCTGAGTGGGGAAAACGGTCGAAAATGGTAGGTCATTTACCCCCTGTGGGAATCCAGGCTAGCCCAGGTCTACTTGCAAGGGCAAGTGCGCCGGCGGTGGTGGCGGGCAGCGGGGCTGACGTTGCTGGCCGGCATACTCGGTAGCATCCTGGCGATCGGCGTCCACGGCTGGTTCAACGCGCTCGAGGCAGATCCCGAACCACTGCACGTGGTCTGGCGCTTCGAGCAGGGGCCGGCACGCGACCTGGCCGCGGAGCGCGGCGCGTGGGTCCATCGCGCCCTGGGGCCCGGCGCGATGGTCAGCAACCGAGCGGTGGTCGTCTTGCCGACCGCTTTGCCCGAGCGCCCGTTCGCCGTCACGGTCCAATGGAAGCCCGTCCAGGGCGTCGGGGCGAACAGCGGAAGTTCCCGGGTCATGCCCGTCTGGGCGCACGAGGGCCAAGCAGTGCCGCGGCGCGTCTGGGCGGCCGTCTGGCAGGATTCCTGGAATGCACAAAGCGTCATTCGGTCGCGCGCGGTGTTTCAGGGCCGCTGGTCCGCCTTGTACATCGACGGCAAGCTGACCGCGCTGAACGAGTACGACAACCCTTACCCGGCCCGGCGCGTGCTGCTGGCGCTCCAGAATGCCGCCGTGGAGGAAATCGAGCTGAAGGAATTCGCGCTCGACGCCGTGCCGCCAGAGTTGCAGGATGCGAACCGCACGGCACGGACATTGGTCCCCGGACTGACCAATGACCTCTAGCAGCACCGTTCTTCGCGATTGAAACCAATGAATTGAAGCAGAGCTGGACATTGTCTCCCGTCCGGCCTGCGCGCCTCAGCGCGGTTCCAGGTCGTTTTTGTCGAGGTCTTCGTCGCATGTCCGTAATCACCACGTTGCAACCGAGCCGGCTGGGACAGCCAACCGTGCTGGACCGCCACCACCCGGCCCCGCGCCGACCGATGGCGGTGCCGGTCGAACCAGGACTGCGCATTCCCGGGATGGCCCGCGAGCTGTATGTCAGGCCAGCTGTGACGCCCGCCGAGTGGGAGGAAGCCCTCCAGCTGGTGACCGAGAACTACCAGGCGCGCGGCTTCGAGGAAGCGGGCCGCCACCTGCGATTCACCCCGTATCATGCGTTGCCCGACACGCTGGTGCTGGTCGCGCAGGAACAGGCGCGCGTCGTGGCCACGTTCACGCTGGTGCCGGACAACGTCCTGCTCGGCCTGCCCATGGAGTGCCTGTACGGCGCGGAGCTGGCCGCCCTGCGCCAGGCGGGCCACCGTCTCGTGGAGACCACCAGCCTCGCGGATCGCGACCTGAGTCTGCGGGAGTTCACGCACGTGTTCGCCGTGCTCAGTGTGGTGTTGGTCACGGGGGTCTGTTTGTTGGGGACCTGGGCGCCGTACTGGCGCATCCGGCGCCTCGACCCGGCCAGCGTGCTGCGCGGCTGACCGGGCCGCACCGAGATTCGCCTCAAGGAGATACCGCCATGTTGGCCGTGACCGCTCGGCGACCGCAGGGCGCCCCGCCGCCTCCGGGCGGCATGCCCTGGACCTACGATGCGGCCTTTGCCCGCCATCGCGGCCTCGTTTCCGTCGCGGAGCAGGAGCGACTGCGACGCAGTCGGGTGGCCGTCGCCGGTCTGGGCGGCGTCGGCGGCATCCACCTGGTCACGCTGGTCCGGCTGGGCATCGGCCAGTTTCACCTGGCCGACCCCGACCGCTTCGAGGTGGCCAACTTCAACCGTCAGCAGGGCACTGTGCTCTCGTCGCTGGGGCGGCGTAAGGCCACGGTCATGCAGCGGCAAGCGCACGACATCAATCCGCAGGCCGACCTGCGGGTCTTCCCCGAACCGATCTCGCCCGCCAACGTCGGCCGTTTCCTGGAGGGGGTCGACGTCCTCGTCGACGGCATCGACTTTTTCGCCACCGAGACGCGGCGGCTGCTGTTCCGCGAGGCCCGGCGGCGCGGCATCTGGGCGGCGACGGCCGGGCCGCTCGGTTTCAGCGCCGCCTGGCTCGTCTTCGACCCCCAGGGCCTGAGTTTCGACGACTACTTCGACCTGCGTGATGAACAGAGCCCGCTCGACCAGCTCGTGGCTTTCGCCGTCGGTCTGGCGCCGCGGGCGACGCACCGGACCTATCTGGACCTGACCGCCGTGGACCTGCGCCAGGGCCGCGGGCCGTCCGCCGGCCTGGCCTGTCAGCTCTGCGCCGGCGTGATCGCCGCGGAGGTGATGAAGATTCTGCTGAAGCGCGGCAGCGTGGCGAGCGCGCCGCATTACCAGCAGTTCGACGCCTATCGTGGCGTGCTCTGCCACGGCCGGTTGCGCGGCGGCAATCGCCATCCCTGGCAGCGCCTGAAACGGTGGTGGCTGGGCCGGCAGGTCCGCCGCCTGGGCTGGGATCGCATCGTGGCTGGAGACCGCCAAGCACCTTCGCCGGTGAAGGAAGTGCGATGACCTCGAGTGGACAAACTCCGGAAGTGCAGCGGTGCGGCCCGCTCGCCCTGGTGGCGCGCGGCGTCGCCAAGAGCTTTGGCGACGGCGCCCAGCGGGCTGACATCCTGCACGACGTCAACCTGGTGGTGCCGCGCGGCCAGACGGTCTTCCTGGTCGGGCCTTCGGGCAGCGGCAAGACGACGCTGCTCTCCATTCTCGGTTGCCTGCTCACGCCCAACCGTGGCAGCCTGCAACTCCTGGGGCACGACGTCACGCACCTGAGCGCGGACGAGCGCACCGCCTTCCGCCGGCAGCACCTCAGCTTCGTGTTCCAGAACTTTCATCTCTTTCCGACGCTGTCCGCTCTCGACAATCTGTGCCTGACGCTGACCATGCAGGGTCTGGACTACGCCGCCGCCGCGCGGCGCGCCGCGGAGTTGCTCGAACGGGTCGAACTGCGCCACCGCAGCCATCTGCGGCCGGGACAGCTGAGCACGGGGGAGTGCCAGCGCGTGGCCATCGCGCGCGCCCTGGCCAACGACCCGGCCATGCTGCTGGCCGATGAGCCGACGGCCTCACTGGACGCGGAGAAAGGGCTACTCGTGGTGGAGTTGCTGCGCGACGCGATGCGACGGCACGGCGGCACCCTGCTCATC
>JAEUIF010001089.1 GCA_016795185.1 Planctomycetia bacterium
AGATCAAGGACCAGCTGGCCCGGCGCCGCAGCCTGCTCGATGCTTCGCGCGACGAACTGGCCTGGGTCGGCTCGCAACTGGGCAGCACGGATAAGCAGCGCTTGCAGCAGTTCGAGACTTCGCTCCGCCAGATTGAACTCGAACTGGAGCGCGAGGCGGCTTGGTCGAAACGCCCCAAGCCCCAGGCCCCGCTGAAGACCCCGGCCGTCGATCCGCTCCTCGAGAGCAACGCGACGGCCCACATTCGGCTGATGTTCGATCTCATGGTTGCCGCCTGGCAAACCGACTCCAGCCGGATTGCTTCCTTCCATATGCCCACGTTGCACATTCTGACCGAGATCGGGGCGCGCGTCGGCCGGCACGCCCAGAATCACCAGTCCGCGTCGGGCAACCAGCTCAACATCGACCTGGAGACGAAGACCGGCCGCTGGGTGCAAGAACAGTTCGCGTACCTGGTGGACAGACTGCTGGAGACGAAGGAGCGGGATGGCTCGCCCTTGCTGAATCACTGCCTGATCATCGGTGGCTCGTCGTTCGAGCGGGCGGGCAACCACGTGACGAAGAATCTGCCGGTGTTTGTCGTCGGCCACGGCGGCGGCAAGATGCGCCACGGCCAGTACGTGAAGTATCCCGAAGGCACGCCGCTGGCCAACATCCACCTGACGGTGATGCAGCAGGCCGGGGTCCCGATCGAGAAGTTCGGCAACAGCACCGGCGCGCTGAAGGAACTGCTGGTTGGTTGACGAGTCGTATCTCCTTCGATCCATGCGAGTGGTATTCGTCATGAACTTCCGCGCGATTCACGTTGGGGTCGGGGTGGCGTTGCTGGCGGGACTATCGGGTACGGCCCGGGCAGCCGAGCCTGACCCCGCCACGACGTTCAACACCGTCGTGAAGCCGTACCTCGAGAAGTACTGCGTCCAGTGCCACGGGCCGAAGCGGCAGGAAAGCGACGTCCGGCTCGACAACCTGCCTGCGGTCATCACGAAAGCGAACGAAGCGATGCTCTGGCGCGACGCCTTGAGCCAGATCGTGAATCAGGTGATGCCTCCCGAGGGGCGCCAGCCTCGTCCTAGCGAGCAGGAGAGCATCGACGTGGCGGCCTGGATGGAGGCCGCCGTCCGCCGCGCGGAAATCTCGCTCCGTGCCCACGGCGGCCGGGTGGTAATCCGGCAACTCAATAACGTCGAGTACCGCAACGCGCTGAGCGACCTGCTGCACTTTCCGTCCGAGGCCATCGACCTCATTGCCGCGCGCCATGCGTTGCCTCCCGACATCGTTGACGGCGGTTTTGACAATCACGGGTCGGTGCAAGTCCTGTCCGCGATGCAGCTCGAAAAGCTGGCCGAGTTCGTGGATGAAGTGCTGACCCGGGCCCTGGCGACAGGTGAAAAGCCCCGGCCGCTGCACTACGAGATGATCCCGGACCAGATCATGCTCAAGAAGGCCGAGGCCCGCTACCGCAGCGCCTGGGCAGCCCTGGAGAGTAAGCGGACGATCCTGGAAGCGGAGAGTCGCTGGCTAGTACTCAAGGACCGCTTCGAGAAGGACGGCAACTGGCCCGTGCGGATACTGCCTCGTGCGGATGTGAGCCCGAAAATTCTCGGCTTCGACCGTCTGACGAGAGATTTCGGCATCCCGCGGGAAGTGCTTGAGCGCGTGGCCCGGGATGAACCCGGCTTCAAGGGGACGGCGCCAAAAACGTTCGGCAACGACTTCCACACCGGCTCGGCGCTTAGCTACTCGTCAGCTCTCAACATCCGCTCGCCCGGCTACTACCGCATCGTCACCCGCCTGGGCGTCGCGGGGGAATTTCGCGAACCCCAGAGCGTGCGCCTGGCGTTGGACATTTCCGGCGGCAAGGGCGGTTGGCGCCCGGAGCATATCCTCTGGCAGGTCAACACCCCACTGGAAAAGATCCGCGACAGCCGGTACGAGGCGACGGTGTACTTCGAGCCGGGCACCAAGCACACCTGGATCACCGAAGGCGTGACCATGCGGCAGGAGTGGATGCGCCACGGCACCGGCCACGGCTACATCTACCTCGACGGCTACACCGTGGACGGGCCGATTCTCGACACCTGGCCGCCTCGTGCCTATCAGGACGTCTATTTCAATGGCCCTGCCAAACCAGGAGATAAGGCCTATGCCGCCCAGATTCTCGAACGGTTTGCTCAACGCGCCCTCCGCCGTCCCGTCCAGGACCGAGATCGCGCCAACTGCATTGCGGTCGTCGAGAAACTGCACAACTCCGGGCTGGACATCGACGCGGTCATTCGCACCGGCCTGCGGCAGATCCTTACCTCACCCAGCTTCTTGCTCGTGGGCGAACCGAGCAGCCAGCGCGATGAAGGAAAGGCATATTCCATCGATGACTTCGCCCTGGCCACACGGCTGAGCACCGGCTTCTGGCGATCGGTTCCCGACGCTGAACTGCTGAAACTCGCGAGGCAGGGCCAGCTTTCCGACCGCAAGGTGCTGCACGCCCAGGTCGAACGACTGCTCGCCGATCCGCGTTCGCAACGGTTCATCAACAACTTTACCGACATGTGGCTCGGGCTGGATGCCCTGGACACCCGAATGCCTGACGAGTTCCTCTTTCCCCATTTCGACGAGCACTTGCAGCGGTCGATGCGCGCGGAAGTGCGGGCATTTTTCCGGGAAGTGCTCGATCGCGACCTGGACCCGATCAACTTCCTCGATAGTGACTTCGCCATGCTCAACGAGCGGCTCGCGTACCACTATGGCATCCCGGGGGTGAAGGGCGATCGACTGCGGCGCGTGGCGATCGACCGCAAGACCTGCCATCGCGGCGGGCTGATGGGCATGGCGGCAGTGCTGATGCGCTGCGCCACGGACGTACGCACGGCCCCCGTGAATCGCGGCGCGTTCATTCTCGAAAAGCTGCTCGGCAGTCCGCCGCCGCAACCGCCCTTGAACGTACCGCCGCTGGAGAAAATCCCCGACACGATCGACGGGCGGCCGATCACGCTCGCCGAGAAGATGGCGCTGCACCGCAAAGATGCCCGCTGCATGCACTGCCACAAGCAAATCGATCCGCTCGGCATGGCGTTCGAGCATTTCGACGCCGTCGGTATGTGGCGGGACGACCAGGGCACGCCGGGCGAGTGGGGCGCGCCCCGCAAACTCGGCCCGGCGGTGGACGCGAAGGACCGGATGCCGAAAACCAACACCCCGTTCTCCGGGCCGGATGAATTGATCGCGATTCTGCGCAAGGAGCGCGGCGACGAGGTCGCCTTCGGCGTTACCGAGCACCTGATGAGCTACCTGCTGGGCCGGAGTCTGGACTTCACCGACCGGCCCGACGTCGAGGCAATCGTGCTGAAGTTGCGCGAACGCAAGGGCGGGGTGCGCACGCTGGTGCATTTGCTCGTGGAAAGTGACGCCTTTCGTCGAAAGTGATACCAACCCATGATACGAGTGTTCCATCGATCGTTGATTGCGATTGCCGTTGGTCTGCTGGGCCTGCAAGGGCTGCGCGGCGCCGCCCCCGCCTTTTCGGTGGCCGAGGGGAAGGACCAGATTGGCCGCTGGTACGAACTGCGCCTTGGTTCGGCCACGATGCGGCTGCGCGACGCTCCCGCTGGCACGTTCTGGATGGGCAGTCCGGAGAAGGAAGTCGGCCGGCACGCCGACGAGCTGCGCCATCGCGTCACCCTGTCGCGCGCCTTCGCGATCGGCCAGCATGAGGTCACGCAGGCTCAGTGGAAGGCCGCCATGGGAGGGCTCCCCAGGATCTACTCGGGGACAGTCAAGGGACCGCCGAGCGGGCCGGATGACGAGGTGGATAACAACGAGAGGGCCACGAAAGTCGTGCAGCCAAAGGATCTGATCTCCACCAAGGGAGATGTTCCCATCGTGTTCGTTTCCTGGGATGACTGCCAGGCGTTTTGCAAACGGGTGAACGCGGGACTTTCCGGCTGGCGCGTGCGCCTGCCGACGGAAGCGGAGTGGGAGTACGCCTGCCGGGCCGGCACGGACAGCGCCTACAACGACGGCAGTTCGGTCAAGAGTGCGCGGGCGGAAGACAGGAACCTCAACTCGCTGGCCTGGTACCAGGAGGGCGGAGACCGAACCCTTCGGCCCGTGGGTGGGCGCAAGCCCAATGCCTGGGGCCTGTACGACATGCACGGCAACGCCTGTGAATGGTGCCAGGACTACTACGGCCCCTACGAGGCACGCGACCAGGCCGACCCCCGCGGCCCGGACAAGGGGAAATTCCGCGTCATCCGCGGCGGCAGCTACGACCTCAACGCCGAGGACTGCCGCAGTGCCTGGCGCATGTGGCGCGAGGCCGGCGAACAACACAAGGCGATCGGCCTGCGTCTTGTGCTGGAGAGGATCAATCCCTGATTGCAAAAGTCCAGTCCAGTGATCAACGAGGAGCCAGTTCCGCAAAGGGCCTATTCATGGCCTTGTTGACCATGCTCGTGCCCTTCCTGGCGGTTGCTGCCGAGGCAAATCCTGTCGGCGGGAAGAAGCCGTCGTGCTTCATCGCCTTCAGCCTGGAGTGCAAAAACTTCAGCAGGGTGCAGTCCCATTCCTGCGCTTGAAGCCGACATCTTCTCGACCATCGGCCGAGGCGACTATGGCTGACCAGTGCTCTTGATCTCTTGATTCAAACAAGGAAATCACCACGTGGTCCGAAGAGACGAACGCCAAAAAGAGGGGCGTCGCCTGGCATTCCCGGACTGAAAACGCCCACGTGAAACTCAAGCGGCTCTACTCCAAAAATCAAGACTTGAAGGGGCACCAGGCGGTCGGT
>JAEUIF010001126.1 GCA_016795185.1 Planctomycetia bacterium
TCAGCTTGCCCTTGGTCTTGGGCGCGCCGCCGCCCAGGCCGAACCAGCCGCCGATGCCGCTGGAACTCTTGGAAGTCGCCTTGGCCCCCGGAAACTGGTACTTGCAGTTGGGCTGGCCGAAATGCACGCGAATCTTGCCGCCCACGCTTTCGACCACCTCGCCGTGCATGTCGTCCACGTAGCCCTTGAGCTTGACCACGGCGATGCGCTCGGGCATCCAGGCTTCCAGTTCGTGGACCACGGCGTTCGGGTCGTGGGGTTTCTTCTTGGCCGCGGGCGGCGGCGCGGCCTTCTGCGGCGGCGGGGGCGCTGGGCCTTCCATGATCTTCTCGCCCAGCGCCTTCTCGAACGCTTGCCCGAGTTCCCAGGCGTTGTTGAAGCGTTCGACCGCGAACTTGAGCATGCAGCGCTGCACCACGGCCTCGATGGCCGGCGAGACGACGCCCCCCGCGCCGACCTCGGCGAACTTTGGCGCTGGCTCCTCGGCGTGCGCTTGCAAGAGCGCGTGGATGTTCGCCCCGCTGAACGGCAGCCGACCCGTCAGCAATTCAAACATGATGACGCCGACAGCGTACAGGTCGCTGCGGTGGTCGAGTTCGTCGCCGCGCACCTGCTCCGGGGCCATGTATTCAGCGGTGCCCGTGGCGATGGTGCCGCCGTCGCCCTTCAGCTTGTCGAGCGAGATATGCACGCTGCCGGACAGCTTGGCCAGGCCGAAATCCATGACCTTGATGCGTTCCTTGGGGGTGCCCGGCTCGACGACCATCATGTTGGCCGGCTTGAGATCGCGATGAATGACGCCGTGCGCGTGCGCTGCCGCCAGCGCGCCGCACAGTTGCCCGACCCAGCGGCCGACGCGGTCCACCGGGAAGCGGCGGTGCTTCTTGAGCAGCCGTTCCAGGTCGATGCCGTCGGCGTATTCCATGACGATGCACAGCGATTTCGGGTCGCGCGCGGAGGCGTCGAGCAGTTCGATGATGTTCGGGTGCTTGAGGCGCGCCATGAACTGCATTTCGCGCTCGAACAGCTCGCGGAACTTCGGGTCGCTCGTCAGGTGGTCGTGCATGACCTTGACCACCACCGGCGCGCCGTCGCTCTTGCGGCGGGCCAGGTAGACCTTGCCCATGTTGCCTTCGCCCAGCGGACGCACGGTTTCGTACAGTCCGAGATACGTTCGTCCCACCATCGATGACGGCGTCATGGTACTGGCTCGCTGTGGGGATCGGGGGCGACATGCCGGATCGGATACTGCAACTGTAGATTGTAATTCGCCCTGCCGCCACCGGGCGCTATTATTTTCCGGTTTCGCGCCGCTGCTCCGCCCGCTGGCGGTTTCGCCGCGCTACGGAACACAGTCTATATGTCCGCAGCGCAACGGTTGTGACAGCAAACCAGCGCAGTACGTCGGGCTTTCCAGCCCGACCGAAGCGCCCGCGACCGCACCCCTGCCAACGGCCGCCGGCCCCGCACGCCACGGGTGCCAGTGTCAGGCTGGAAAGCCCGACGTACTTTGTGTTCGGCGCTTGCACATCGCCCGTACACATGGCAATCTCAGCCGAATAGCCATCCAACCCGAAGGACGAGGTTCGACCATGCAACGTGCTGCTCTGTGCTGGGCCATGATTGTCGCGCTGGCGGGGACCGGCCCGCTCTGGGCCGAAAGCAAAACCTACGAACTGACCATCGCGGCCGGCGACCAGGACCGCGTCAATGTGCCGATCACCGTGCTGCTGCCGTTGCCGGTGTCGCTCGGCCAGGCCCAGTCGGCCACCGTGCAGGACGCCGAGGGCAAACGCCTGCCGGCCCAGTTGACCGCGCCTGGCCTGCTGGCCAAGACCCCAGCCACCGACGACAGCGCCCCGAAAGAGCTGCACTTCATCCTGCCGAACCTGAAGGCGAATACCGCCGTGACCTTCAAGGCCACGATCAGCACCGACCCGCCCGCCAAGGCCGAGAGCTTCTCCTGGCACGACACCAAGAACGACTTCATGGACCTGAAGTTCGGCGACCGCCCGGTACTGCGCTACATGTATACCACCTTCGACGATTCGACGAAGGAAAAGCGCGACCTGACCTACAAGGTTTACCATCACCTCTTCGACCCCGAAGGGAAGATCCTGGTCACCAAGGGGCCGGGCGGCCAGTT
>JAEUIF010001136.1 GCA_016795185.1 Planctomycetia bacterium
GACCAGTTCCTCCGGCTGCCAGCTCAGGTGTTCGGTTTCGGGAATGGTGTTGGGGTTCAGCCCAGACAACGGCGAAACGACGGTCGGGACAGCTCCAGCGCGCGTCATGGTCGGACATCCACTGGTGGGGACAGAGGGGTGGCCGGAAGATACACAACCGAACGGTCGGCCACAGGCCCGGAACGGGAGCCTGGACGATTGGAACCTGGCTTTGTTGTATCTCGGCACTCGGGGCGGAACAAGGAAAAAGCCAACCTGCGGCCTGGGCGACTACGCACCTGGCTGAAAGACTGTAGCAGGTCTGACCGGCGAATCCCTTTCGTGACTAGCTGATAGCTAATAGCTGTCAGCTAGTCCTGGCTTTTTCGCGACTGCTTACCGGGGCATGCCAACGGACCTTCGTAGTGAAGCTCCGTCGGACAGCCACTACCGCGCCTTCTGCTGCTTCAGCAACTCCGCCACCCAGCTGCGGTCTTCCTCGCCCAGCTTCACTTGCGGATCGCGCTTGTAGTCGATCAGCGATGCGAAGCCGCCCTGGTCGTAGCAGCGGGCGAAGGCGGCTTGCAGGTCGAGCACCGTGTCGCGGTCGTCGGCGGCCAGCGGCATACGGAACCTCGGCAACCGCTTTTGCAGGGTGGCCGTGTAGATTTCGTAGCGCTCCGGCTGCGTGGCGCGCGTGACCGTCACGGCGTAGTCCCAGTCGGGCAGGCCGTCGCGCGAGTATTCGAGCGTCGGCTGCCCTTGCAGGACCAGGTCGATCTCGACCAGGCCGGCGTTCTCGCGCCGGCCTTCCTGCCGCCGCGCCAGGTACGCCTGCCGGCCGCCGGGCAGCAGCTTGTTGGCCGGGCTGACGGCGTCGATGAGCGTGACGAGCCGGCTGTCGTTGCGCTGCCTGATCTCGATGATCTCCTCGGTGTGCTCCTCGCGCACCACGGAGGTGAATAGCGCCTGCTCGGTGACGTAATGCCGTTGCACCACGCGCGCGCGATAGCGGTCCATCAGCGCCGGCAGCAGGATTTGATACAGGCAACTGACAAACTGGTGGTGGAACACCGGCCAGAGCTTGTCGTCTTCGAGGTACGGGTCCATTCCCGGAAAGGGGCTCGGCATGGTGTGGGTCTCCTCGGTTCCCTGACAACCGACAGCGCTCCAGCATAGCGACGACGGTCCCGCCACGCAGGTGATTTCCTGCGGGAGCGGGCGATGGCAAGCTTTGAGGGTTCGTCCCATTCTACCGACGCTCAACGGCTACTCGCTAGAGTGCAGCTGCGCGAATTCGCGTCCGCAAGCGCTCTGGCAATCCGCCCCGCCAGCCGCTACGCTGGGGAATCGTTGACGTGCGTAGCCTTTCCTCTTCCGGAAGCAACTCCATGCACCGCGCTGCCCTGCTTGCGCTGCTGGCCCTGGCCGGTCTGGCCATCGAAGGCCGCCCCAATCCCGACACCGCCACCCGTGGTGCTTCCTTCAACTTCAAGGCGCGCAAGGCGGACGATCGTGTGAAGGTCAGCCAGACACGCGAAGGCGTCGTCCTGCGGGTGACCTGCCCTAGCGGCATTGGCGACCTGGAAGTCTCGCTGAAGGAAGGCGACTGGCCGGAGCGCCTGACCCTGCAACTGGAAGTGGGCATGCTGGAGTGGTTCGCGGTGACCAATGGCAGGCTCACTCTCAGCGGCAACCTGCGCGAAGCGGGTGAGCAGGGCGTCCTCGGCTTCGACGAGCGTGGGCAGCGCGTCGAAGACCGAGCCAAGGCCGTGCATACCCTGCGCATGAAAGCGGACGGGAAACAGCGCTTGATCGAAATCGTGCTGCCCGCCGGCTTCTGCGCCAAGGACACCAAGGCCCTGAAGTTCGACTGGATCGATGCGTTTCGGGGCTGATGTTGCGGGGGCGAGCATGGGCATCGGCTGGCATGTCGTGCTGGAGACGGAATTGCCGGGCGCGGCCCTCGCGCCGATGGACGGCAGGGCGCTGATCCACCGGCAGCACGACCTCGACGCACTGGCCGCCCTGCTGGGAGTGCCGCCGCTGACGCAGTTCGTCAGCAGCGATCCGGCAGCCATCGACCGCTACTTGCGGGAGCAGGGGCTCGATCCGGAGGATTTTCCCCTGCCGGAAGTGGAGTGGTTCGCCGCAGAAGACGGTTTGCCCACCGTGCGCGGCTTGCTCGCCCACCTGAAAGCCAAGCCGGACGCCGTGCTGGATGCGTATCGCATTGTGCAGGATTTGCGGGCGATGGAAGCCATCCTCGGCACGGCCGCCGCTGTCGGCCTGCGTTTTCATCTGCAATCGGACATGCCGAAGTTGAACGAGTAGCAGCGGGGCTCACGCGCCATCGCTCCGACCACCAGGGACTTCCGTTCATGTCGGTCATCACCACCCCCGAAGCACCGCCCGCCATCCGCACCCCCACGACCAAGTTCGGGCCGCGCTGGCTGAACCAGCTCAAAGCACTGTTCGGCACGCCGTCGCAACGGCGGCTGGCGCGGGCGGCGCTACAGATCGACCAGATGCGCCACTGGGAAAATGAGCACAACAAGCTGGCCGACGGCGAACTGAAGGTCGTGGCGAGCAGGCTGCGCGGCCGGGCGCGGGGCGGCGAGTCGCTGGACGACCTGCTGCCCGAAGCTTTTGGGCTGGCCTGCATCGCCTGCCGCCGCACGCTGGGCCTGCGCCCCTTCGATGTGCAGTTGGCCGCCGGCTTCGTCCTACACCACGGCGCCATCGCCGAACTGGCCACCGGCGAGGGCAAGACGCTGACCGCGTCGTTCCCGGTCTTTCTCAACGCGCTGCCCGCCAAGGGCGCCCATTGCGCCACGGTCAACGATTACCTGTCGAAGCGCGACGCCGAATGGCTGACGCCGGTCTACGAAATCCTCGGCATGAGCGTCGGCATCCTGCAACAGAAGATGGAAGACCCCGAGCGCGTCGCCGCTTATCGCCGCGACATCACTTACGGCACTGCTTCCGAGTTCGGCTTCGACTTCCTGCGCGACCGGCTCAAGCTCTACAGCGCCCAGGTGCAGGCCGCCCCGTTCTGGGCGCCCTGGACCGAGAACCCGCGCGGCAAGCGCCCGCTCGACCCGCGCGTGCAGCGCGAGCACTTCTACGTGCTCGTGGACGAGGCCGATAGTACCTTCATCGACGAGGCACGCACGCCGCTTATCATCGGCCTGCCCAGCCGGCCGGCTTCGCCCGAGGAACAGGTCGTCTACCTCTGGGCCGACAAGCTCGCCAAGGAGATGCAGCGCGACGTGCATTTCTCCCTCGACGAGAAGCACCTCAAGGTCGAATTGACCGCCGACGGCAAACGGCTGGTCCGCTATTCCAATCCGCCGACCGGGCCGCACTCGCATGCGATGGACAAGCTGCACGAGCACATCGAGCGCGCCATCCACTCGAACCACCGCTACCGCCGCGACCAGCATTACATGGTCGCCGACGGCAAGATCGTCATCATCGACGAGTACACCGGCCGTCCGCAGCCCGACCGCCACTGGCGCGACGGCCTGCACCAGGCGGTCGAGGCCAAGGAAGGCGTGCAGATCACCCTGGCCTCGGACCACGCGGCGAAGATCACCTATCAAAGCTACTTCAAGATGTACAAAAAGCTGTCGGGCATGACCGGCACGGCGGCCGAGAACTGGATGGAACTGCGCCGCGTCTACGGCATCTGGGTCGTGCCGGTGCCGACCAACAAGCCGGTGATCCGGCAACTCTGGCCCGATCTCATCTTTCCCACCGAGGATGCGAAGTTCCGGGCCGTCGTCGCGGAGGTGCAGAAGCTGAAGGGCCAGGGCCGCCCGATCCTGATCGGCACCCGTTCCGTGGAAAAGTCCGAGAAGCTGAGCCACCTGCTGCACGAGGCCAAGGTGCATCACCAAGTGCTCAACG
>JAEUIF010001155.1 GCA_016795185.1 Planctomycetia bacterium
TCTGGTCCGCGCTTGCGCAAGATCAGCGTATCGACGTGCCGGGCCAGCCAGTCCAGCTGACAACCGATGATCGCTCCTTCCAGTGTCGCACTGCGTTGCAACCCATCGAGCAGCGCGGGCACTCCCTCGTCGAACACTGCACGAAAGTCGGCGGCGTACTGCCGGGCGATGGCGTCCCGGTCGGCCGCGAGCCGCATCGTCTCGGTCAGCGTCAGCGTCGGTTCGTCCTGCACGTCTTGCTCCTGGCTGCGTCCCAGGCCGCCGGGATTGGCCAGGCGAATGGCTTCGTAGAGCCGGCGGGCGTCGTCGAGCGTGGTGGCGTGCAAGACCTCTGCCACGCCCACGCGCAGGTCGCGGCTGCGCGGCACGGCGGCCAGCGGCGCAAGCAGCAGCACGATGCCGAGGTTGGTGTTGCTGGAGACCGCGGCGCGCGTGGCGCGCACGGCATCGAGGATGGTTTCGCCCAGCGACCGGCCGGCAGCCCCTTCCAGGACCGGCGCGATGGCGGCGGCGCTGAGCAGGAAGTCGGCATAGTGCGTGTCGGCGAAATCGGCGAAGCGATGGACGTTGCCGGCCTTGCGCGCGGTTGCTTCCCAGATGCAGGCGGTCTGCGCACAGAAGCCGATGGCGTGCATCGCGTTCACCTGCCGTGCGGCCCGTTCGCGAAGGCGCGGACCAGTTCCAGCGCCACATCCACGCCGGTGGCCGGGGCCAGGGCCCGCCAGCCTGGCACCGCGTTGACTTCCAGCACATACAGTTCGCCGTGTGGCCCCGGTAGCAGATCGACGCCGGCAGCAATCGCGCCCACGGCCCGCGCGGCTTGCAGCGCCAGGTCGGTTTCTGTTTCGCTGAGTCGCACGCGCTCGGCAGCGCCGCCCTGCGCTACATTGGTTCGCCAGCCGGTACGGGCGTGGCGGCGCATGGCTGTCAGCACCCGGCCATGCAGCACGAACGCCCGCAGGTCCCAGCCCGGATGCGCGATGAACTGCTGGAGGTACAGCACGCATTGCGTCCGTTCGAGGGTGCGAAACGTGCGCCAGGCCAGGTCCGGGTCGGCCACGCGCACCATGCCGCGCCCCTCGGAACCGAAGATCGGCTTGACCACCACATCACCGCCGAGTTGCGCGAAAGCTTCCAGGGCGGCATCCGCGTGCTGACAGACGATGGTCGGCGGCACCCGCAGCCCCGCCGCCGCCAGGCGAGCGCTGGCCAGGTACTTATCGACGCAGACTTCCAGGGCGCGCGGCGGGTTCAGCACTGGCACGCCGCGCGCCTGCAACTCGTGCAGCACGTCCATGCGGAAGACGACCTGCTCCAGCGAACCGGGCGGCATGGTGCGGACGATGACGCCGTCGCAGGCTTGCAGTGCGTCGCCAGCCAGGCCCGTGCAGGCGATACCCGCCTGTACGCGGCGAAAATCGACGATGGCGGTTTCGTGTCCCAGCGCGGTCGCCGCGCGCTGCAAATCGCGGACGTGCCAGCCATCGCCGCCGGCCAGGAGTGCGATCTTCATGAGCCGGGATTCTCGGCAGGAGCGGGCGGCAGCATGTCGGCGG
>JAEUIF010001213.1 GCA_016795185.1 Planctomycetia bacterium
ATATCGTCGCCGTGGATGAGGAACGCGACATTGCCCTGATTCAGATCAAGGCACCCGAGGCAAAGAACCTCAAGCCGTTGACGATGGCGGGCAACCGCCCGATCGAGCGCGCTGAGGTGGTCGCCGCCTGGGGCTACCCCGGCGGTTCACTGCTCGGGGGCGGCCTGAAGTTCACCCAGGGCGCGATCAGTTCCATCCCGGAGCGCGGCACCGGGCAAATGTTGTTGCTGGACGTGAAAATCAATCCCGGCAATAGTGGCGGTCCACTGTGCGACATCCACGGCAACGTCATCGGCATGGTCACGGCGAAAACCGGGGCCAGCCGGACGTTCGAGAGCTACGGAATGGCGATACCAGCCAAGGACCTCGAAGGATTTCTGACCAAGCACCTCAAGTCATACAAGTCTGGCGTCGCCAGCCGTAAACCGCTGAAATGGGACCAGGTGGACCGACAGGTTAGCCCGTCGGTTCTCATGATCCTCAATTCGGGCAACTGACACTGCTGTTGGATACGATGGCTGACAGCTATCAGCTGATAGCTGTCAGCTATTCTTGTTTTGGAGTCAGGCCGCAGGCATGAGCTTCACGGCAAGTTCAGCACGGCGCAACTCTGCTCGTAACTCTCTTCGAGGTCCAATGGCACCGCCAGGTCGGCGGCGAGCCAGAGCGGCACCGTCGGCAGGGGGCGGCCCAGCGTCAGCGGTTGCAGCCAGGTTTCTGCCTGCCATGCGTTGCCGTGTTGCGTCAGCCGGCAGGCAGCGGCATACAGCGGCGGCGCGGCCGGTTCGGACTCAGGCTGTCCCAGATATTCGAGCAATTCGCTGTACAGGTTCTGACCGCGCGTCGTGACCACATCGACGATGACCACGGATACCTGCTCTCGCAGCAGCCCGGCACACTTGCCAACGAACGCGCGTCGATGCTCGGAGCGATCCTTATTCGCGGGGCTGACAATCTCCACTGCTGCAACAAGCCGACAACGGCGCTTTTCGTCGAAGACCAGCACCTCGTAGACATCCTGAGTCGGCAGGTCCGTTGAGAACGTGAGCGTCGGTTGCGGCGGCGCCCAGGTAGCCGTCGCGAGCCCGCCGTTGCTGCCATTCCCCGGATGGTGCGAGGGGAGTCCCACAGGGTTGCGCTCGAACGTGGCCACGTCGATTTCAGCACTGGCACCCGAATGGACTCGCGGTTCGGCGAAATACCCTGGAGGCAATTGTCCCCGCAGCTGCGCCACGATCATCACCGGCCAGGTGGCGTGAAAGCCTTCCCAGTGCCGCAAATCATCCAGGGGTGGGCGGAAATGATCGCGCAGCATGGGTGCGTCTCCTCACTCCACCACCAGCGGCGCGTCCGATTGGAGGTCGCCCAGGCGGATGCTGCGCTGGCCGGTCAGCACGGCTTGCAGCTCCGGCAAGATATGGGCCTTCCGCCACCCTTCGTTCAGCAGCGAGTCCGCTTCAAAGGGCTTGCGCAGCCAGTGCGAACGGACCAGCAGCTTCAGGTCATTGCTGCTGGCCGTCAGGCTCTGCGCCAGCCGGCGGCGGACGCAGAAATCGCCGAGGACGGCGTTGAGGATGTTCGCCGCCAGGCCCAGCTGCGGCGGGTCATTGTCGCGCGGCCGGGCCGACGGCAATTGCTCCGGCGGGAGCGTGCGAGCGCGTTCCAGGGCTTCGAGCATCGCGGGCAAGTTGCGCTTGGGCAGGCCGCGAATCACGAGCAAATCGCGGTCCTTGCGTGGATTCCGCCGGGCGATCTCGACCAGCAGGTCGTCGCGGAGCAGGCTGCGCGGCGTCTTGTTCGTCTGGGCGGCCTGCTCCTCGCGCCAGCGAAATAACTCGCGCACGCCCGCCAGCTGCGCCCGGCCCAGCGCGCCCAGGCCGCGCAGCTTGCGCCACTTTTCCTCGACCACTTCGACCTCGTTGCCGCCCGTGCTGTCCGCCAGCCTGGCGAATTCCTCCGTCGCCCAGTCGGTGCGGCCCAGCGCACTCAGCTCGCTGTGCAGTTTCTCCCACAACGGCAGCAGAAAGCGCACATCGTCGAAGGCGTACTGCACCTGATGACGGGTCAACGGCCGGCTGCGCCATTCGGTGCGCGTCTCGCCCTTCGCCAGCTGGACTCCCAGCAGCTGATGCACCAGCGAGCCGTGCCCTACCGGATAGACCAGGCCGATGAGCCCGGCCGCCAGCTGCAAATCGAAGAGGTTGCCCGGCGGCTGGCCGACGAAGTGCCGACACATGCGGGCTTCCTCGCGCCCCGCATGGACGATGACCCGGTGCTT
>JAEUIF010001323.1 GCA_016795185.1 Planctomycetia bacterium
GTTGTTGTTGATCCAGCCTTTCTTGACGGCCGTGACGATCACTTCCGGGCCGCTCAGCTTGGCCAGGGCGTCTTTCTTGTACTCATGCCGCAACCGCAGCACCATCAGCCGTCGCAGCAAGCCCAGCTTGGCGAGTTCGGCCTTGGTCGCGGTCTCGGCTTCCTTGGCGGCCTCCGCGTGCCATTGCACGGTCTTGCTGTCGAGAATCTTGACGAACGCTTCGCCGTCGGCAGCGCCGAGCGCCTTGCGATATTGCTCCAGCAAACCGCGCATCGCCGCCTGGTCCTTGGCGTCGAGCTTGGCCGGGGCCTGGGCCGCGCACGGCGGCGCCGCCAGCAGCAGGCCGACGATCAGGTAGCAACACCGGGCGAGCATGGCGGTCCCCTTTCCCATCGATTACGCGGCGTTCAGTAGTTCCCGCACCCAGGCGCGGACGGCGCGGATGACCGTCAGCGAATCCTCGGTTTCGGTTCGGCGAAAGAACGGCACCAGGCCATTCAGGTCCACCTTGGGAAAGGTCGGACTTCGCTCAACAACCTGATACGGGCCGTTCGGCCCCAAGACATAGATGCGGATCGTAGCACCGTCAAAGCACCAGACCTCCCGAACACCGAGCGCTGCCAGGATTGGCAGGCGGTCAATGTTCTTCCGGGAGACTTCAATCTCCAGCACGAGGTCCGGCGGTGGATCGCGTTCGGGCAACCATTGATCGACGACACGCATCAATTCTTCATGAGCGATCCAGAAACAATCGTCGGGTTCCATGCCGCGATCCAGGTCTTCGCGCCGAAAGGTCATATGCCCAGTACCCATCGTGGGCAGTTCGGCTTCCTCCGCCAGAATGTCCAGGAACCGAGCGAGCCATCTGCCAATCTTCTCATGCACCAACGAGGTCGTTTTGAATTCGAGCCTACCTCGGTCGAAGGTAATCCGCAGACCGCCGCGCTCGGGTAGCGCATCGCTGATAGTGACGTACTGCTGCCAGGAGATGTCTTCCAGCACGAGACATTGCCCCAGGTCCGCGCTCGACGTGGCCAGAGGCCGCGTAGGTTCAGGCTGGCTAATGATGGCGGTCATGCGTGGCTTCTCTGCTCTCGTATCGCAAACTCAACCGACGCCAACCGAACACTGTCTGTAGAACCAAGTGCAAAACGGTTCAAAGGCCAAGACAGTAGCGAACCGCATTTTCAATTCTCTCCAGAGCTTCGCTGGTCACTCGCCCGGCCCGCCTTTTGGAGAATCGCTCTGGATCGAGTGACCGCATCTGAAAGCCCATGAACACGGTTTCCGTCGGCAGTCCAGTATCCGTCGCGGGTAGTCGCACGTTGGTCGGATAGTCTCTGCTGACATTTTCGCCTTTGGTCCCAACCACGACAACGACTACCAGCGGTTGCTTGTTGATTGCGTCGATTGTCAGGACGACCACTGGTCGGCTTCCAGCCTGCTCCCGTCCCTTGACGGGATTCAGGTCGACAAAATAAATGTCGCCGCGCTGAATGGCCATCAGAGCGACTCCAGACCATCAGCTTCCGTACAGCGGAATTCGGCATTAATCCGCGCTATTTCCCGTTGAATCTCTGGATCGGCTGCCATCTCCGCTAGGTGGGCCTCGTGGACCTTTTTTCGATCCGGTCGGCGGCGCAAGCGGTGTACCAGGCGCTCGATGAGCAGCAGTTGCTCCGCCTCGGACAACCGGGCGATTTGCTTCTCCAGGTCAACCAGTGATTGCGGTTTCATCATTCACTCCCGCGTCACGAACTCGTCCAGGTTCAGCAGCGTGCGGGACAGCGCCACCCAGGCGGCGGCTTCGGCGGGCTCCATGCCGGCGGGCAGTTGCTTGCCCGCGAGCTTGGCCGCTTCCTCGGGCTTGGCCTTGCACATCGACAACAGTTCGGCGAACAGCCGTTGCAGGCGGTCCTGTTCCTGGGCGGCGGGTTCGCGGCCCAGGCAGAGACGAAAGGCGTGGCGAAGCCGTTCCCGGTTGTCGGGCTTCTCCTCGATGACGCGCTTGCCCAGGGCCTGGGCGCACTCGACAAACACGGTGTCGTTGAGCAGCGTCAGGGCTTGCAGCGGGGTGTTGGTCTTTTCGCGGCGCGTGCAGGACAGGTTGCCGTCCGGGGCGTCAAAGGTCATGAGCATCGGGTACGGGCTGGTCCGCTGGAACCAGGTGTAGAGGCCCCGGCGATAGCGGTCCGCCCCGGTGCTTTCCACCCAGCGGGCGCTGCCGGCGTAAGTCAGTTCCGAGATGCCGGCCGGTTGCGGCGGACGCACGCTCGGTCCGCCGACGCGCTTCGACAGCAGGCCGCTGCTGGCGAGCGAAACGTCGCGCAGGGTCTCGGCTTCCAGACGCTGCCGGCTTTGCCGAGCGAGCAGCACGTTGAGCGGATCGCGCGTCACCAGGTCGGGCCGGTAGCGCGACGCCTGCCGATACGTGGCACTCGTGACGATCTGCTTATGCATCGCCTTCAAGTCCCAGCCGGTGCGGATGAACTCGCTGGCCAGCCAGTCGAGCAACTCCGGGTGCGAGGGCTTCTCGCCCTGGGTGCCGAAATCGTCCAGCGTGTGGACCAGGCCGCGGCCGAAGTATTTTTGCCACATCCAGTTGACCGTGACGCGCGCCGTCAGTGGATTGGCCGGATCGACAAGCCATTTCGCCAGTTCGAGCCGCGTCGGCTTGTTGGACGCGGGCAGCGGGTGCAGGGTGGCCAGCGTGCCCGCCTGCACCTCGACGCCTTTACGGAGAAAGTCGCCGCGAATCAGCACGTGCGTCTTGCGGTTGGCGCCCAATGACAGCGTCATCGCTTTCGATAACTGCGGCGCGGTCTTGGAGTGGTCGGCGACGGCCTTGTTCAAATCCATCAGTTTCTTGTCGGTCTTGGCGTAGCGCGTGGCCAGTTCCTGCTTTTGCTTGTCGTTACGAGCGGCCGGCTCGACCAACTCCGCGACCGGCAGGGCGGGCGGCGGGGCCAGGCGCTGCACGGGCCGCAGGGTCTTCTCCAGGTTCGCCTGCCTGGCCGGCAATTCGGTCTTCGTGTAGGCGGCGACGGCCTGATCCAGTTCCGTCTTCTTCTTGTCGAAGTCGGCCTTCTTGCGGTTGTAGACCTCTTCCTCGCCGGGCAGCGGGGCCGACAGGTCCGTCTCCGCGTCGCTGTTGAAGAAGCTGAAGAGCTGATAATACTCGCGCTGGCTGATCGGGTCGTACTTGTGGTCGTGGCACTGCGAGCAGCCCACGGTCAGGCCGAGCCAGACCTTGCCGGTCGTGTTGACGCGATCGACCACCGCCTCGACCCGGAACTGCTCCTGATCGACGCCGCCTTCCTTGTTGGTCAGCGTGTTGCGGTGGAAGCCGGTGGCGATCTTCTGCTCCAGTGTGGCGTTGGGCAGCAAATCTCCTGCGAGTTGCTCGATGGTGAACTGGTCGAACGGCAAGTTGCGGTTCAGGGCCTCGATGACCCAGTGGCGAAAGCGCCAGGCGAAGGGCCGGCCGGTATCCTTCTCGTAACCGTCGCTGTCGGCATAGCGGGCCAGGTCGAGCCAGTGGCGGCCCCAGCGCTCGCCGTAGTGCGGGGAATTGAGCAGCCGCGTGACGACCTTGTCAAACCACTCGGCCGACGGGTCGTTGAGGGCGGCGTCGATCTCCTCGGGCGTCGGCGGCAGGCCGATCAGGTCGAGCGTCACCCGGCGGACCAGCGTGGCGCGGTCGGCTTCGGGCGACGGAGCTAGCTTTTCTTGCAGCAGCCGGGCCTGGATGAAGTAGTCGATCGCGTTGTGCTGCACGCCGCTCGCGACCGTGGGCACGGCGGGCCGCTTCACCGGCTGAAAGGCCCAGTGGTCCGACTTCGCCTTTTCCTTGGTCGCGGTCGTGTCGCTCTGGGGCCACTTCGCGCCCTGGTCGATCCAGGCACGGAGCTTGCCGATTTCGTCGGCGGTCAGGGCCTTCTTCGGATCGGGCGGCATGGTCGCTTCGGCGTCGAGGCCGGCGACCATATGCAGCAGCCGGCTCTTGAGCGCCTCGCCGGGCTTGATGACCGCGCCGCTGTTGCCGCCCTTGAGGGCCGCCGCGCCGTCGTCCAGGCGCAGGCCGGCCTTCTCCTTGGCCGCGCAATGGCACGACAAGCAAGCCTTAGCGAAGATCGGTTGAATGTCGCGCTGGAAGTCCATCGTGCCGCCCGCGGCAGGCGGCAGCTTGCTCAGGTCGAGCTTTTTCTCTTCGGCGGTCCCGAAGAGGCCCAGCGACAAGAATGCCAGACAACCCACGGCCAGGGCCAAGCGTTTCATGATGGCTCTCGTTGGATCGAATGGGAGAGGCGTCGAGGCGCGACGCCGCCAAACCGCGCGCCAGGGCTGGCGCTTGCGAGGCAGGTAGTGTGGGATGCACACCGGGGTAATGGGAACGGTAGCCCCAAACAGCTTGCGACAGCGGTCCTGCCGGTTACCGTGATGTCATCTTCGCGAAAAGCAGCCCGAAGAGCAAGGAAAAAGCAGGCACGAACGTGGTCCGGCGCGCACAACGAACCGGCACGCGAGGGCGGTCGCGTGCCGGTTCGTGAGGGTCGTAGCTGGGTGGCGATTAGAACGTCAGGCGGAACTCGGCCCGCACGACTTCCTTGTACCAGAACTCGCCGGTCAGGGCGCGGCCGTAGCCGAAGTAGAAGCTGCCGCGCTCGTTGGTGCGGTCCGTGCCGCCGAAGCCGATGCGGATGCCGGGCTTGATGTTGATGATCGTGTCGCCGCTGGCGTCGGCCACCACGCGGGCGTCATCGACGGTCGTCTTGCCGTCGAGCACGGTCCAGCCGACCAGTTCCAGCACCGGGGTGATGCGCACGCCGTTGCACTTGTAAATGTCGTAGCCCGCGCCGATGCCGTAGCGGGCGACCGGGCCGGCGAAGTCGGTCAGCGGGAAGGGCACCCACAGCCGCATTTCGCCTTCCAGCGTCAGGTTCTCGCTCGGCTTGCGGTACCAGAGCAGGCCGGGCTCGACGCTCCAGTGCTTGGTGCCCAGGCCGCGGTCCGAATCGCCCGACGGCGCGAACGTCTTCACCTGCGCTGTCAGGTAACGGTCCTGTTCGGCGACGAAGGCGTACTTGCCGCCGAAGATGATGTCGCTCAGGCCGGCCGAGTTGTTGTTCACGACCGGGTTAATCAGCCGGAACGGGGTTTCGACGAACGCCGACAGCCGCTGGCTGAAGGCGTATTCCATGTAGAGCGAGAATTCCTGGTAATCGACTTCCGATTCCGGCAGCGGCGGGCCGTCGGCGGACAGGTCGGTGAAGGGCGCGGGCGCGCCGCGGAAGCAACCGCACTTGGGGTAGAAGAATTCGGCGCGATCCGGCCGGTTGTTGCGGTAGGCGGCATCCGCGCGGAGGCGAATCTGCGATTGCGGGATGGCGCTGTCGATGTAACCCACGTTGCTCGACGCCAGGCTAAAGCCTTCACCACCGAGGGCCGGTCCCATTTCCGGGGCGCTGGCCAGCGGCGGCAGGGCCGCTTCCGGCTGGACCACCGGCGGCTGGGCGATCGGCGGCACGTCCTTCTTTTCCGGTTCCTTCTTTTCCGGCTCCTTCTCGGGCGGCTTCACGTCCGGCGGCGCGATTTGCACCGGCGTCGGAGTCGGGCACGGAATGACGCACGGCGCGGGGTCGCACTGCTTGCGCGGCAGCCAGGAAACGATCTGGGCGTCGCCGGCCAGGCTCGGCGCGGTCCAGAGGGCCAGCCCGGCCAGGCCGGCGAGCCAGCGGTGATAGCGCGGAAAACGGGTCAGCATGGAAGTTCTCCTCTAATCCGGCGGCGGGGCAAACCCGATCTCGGGCGGTCGGCTTGCCATCCGTGGCGGACACGGTTGCGTGTTCTCGGCGGCAGGTGGTACGGGCGGTTCGAGAGTCTGTGCGAAAAGGGGTCGGGACTCGTTGCCGGAACGGCCCGCAGGGTGCTTCGTACAACGAGTCCCGACCCCTTTTCGCACAGACTCTTGACGCTCGTTCGGCGTACTGCAAGGGGTATCGGCCCGGCTTTTCGCCGCCGTGCAGCGATTTCTCGTTGCCCGTCGCCGCCGGCCGCGACTCGGTGCGGAACAGACCGCACTCGTGCCATCCTGCGGGTAATCGTCGCCGGAATCGCAGAACGGAAGCGCGCCACGACCCGCGCCGCCGGCACGCGCCGCGCGATGTCCTGCGCATTCGTGGGCAGTAGCGAGGCGCCTGCGGCCCGGCTGGAATGGTCCGCCTCGTAGGTCAGGCTTTCCAGCCTGACAGAAGCGCCGCCGACCAGCCGCACATCCCGGACACTTCTGTCAGGCTGGAAAGCCTGACCTACTGCATCGTCAAATAGGATCTTGCCCGAAGGAATGATGGGTGGCACGTCCCTCGGTACTCCGAGGGCGTGGGGAGCGACTCGCACGCCCTCGGAGTACCGAGGGACGTGCCACCCAAGTAAAGCCTTGCGCAACAGGTCGCTTGATTTTGCACTACGTTCCAGGCAGCAGAATCTGGCCAGGATGGCACGCATGCTGCTTCATGGTGCCGTACAAGGCGATTGCCGGTGCGGCCTTGCACGTTCGCGAGCACCGGCTTGATTGGGAAAGGAGCTTCACCATGAAGGATACCATGCATGCCGTGGTCGTCGGCGTCTTCCCGGATCACGCGCACGCCGACCATGCCGTGACCGACCTCAAGAATGCCGGCTTCACCAACGATCAGATTGGCGTGGCGGGCCGCGACTGGCGCGGCGAACACACCGAGGGCAACGGTACGGAAGCCGGCGAAGGCGGCCTGGCGGGCCTGATCGCCGGCGCGGGCCTCGGCGGCCTGGTCGGTCTGGGCGTGCTGGCCGGTGTGATTCCGGTCGTCGGCCCGGCCATTGCGGCCGGCACCCTGGGCGTGATCCTGTCGAACGCCGCCGCCGGCGCTGCCATCGCGGGCGTCGTGGGCGTGCTCGTCGGCATGGGCATCTCGGAAGAGGAAGCCGAGTACTACGAAAGTGAGTTCAAGGCGGGCCGCTACATCGTGACCGTCAAGGCGAACGGCCGCGAGGCGGAAGCGCTGAGCATCATTCGCCGCAACGGCGCCGTGGAACGCCCGGCCGCCGCGATGCATGCCTAACTCTCCGGACGCAGCGAGCGGCGGGGTTTATCCCCGCCGCCGCAGCGCCGGTGGTGTGCGGTCGCGGTGCCATAGTGAAGTGTGTTGATACCATGCCGCCGGGATAAACCCGGCGGCTCGCCGACTCATTTCCTGAACTTTCCTTTCGTTGCTCACGGCCGCCCGATTGGGAACGCCTCCAGCGCCGTGGGCACCTGCTCGAAGTAGGTCAACTTGGAATTGAAGCGCACCGAGGTCCGGTGTTCCGGCGGTCCTGGCGTGAACTGGGTGCCCAGCCGCTGCGAGACGTCGCCCAGCGTGCGGCCTTGACGGATCGCCGCCGTCCAGTTCGTCAGCAGGCGGGCTTCCTCCAGCTGAGTCTGCGGCCGGTCGTTCCAGGCGAAGCGCAGCACGGCCACGTTCGGGTCTTCCGCCCAGTGCGTCACCCGGTCCTTGCCCGGTTGCGGGTTAATCGCCGGACCTTTCGCGAGCGTATCGCGGACCACATCGAGCAGCACGATGTGCGCGCCGAGATTCTCGCCGAAGAAGCGCTTGAAGTAATCGCTGGGGATGCCCGACCAGCGCAGTTCCGGGTCGCGCTCGCTGTCGCTGGTGCGGAAAAAGTGGCCCTGGCCGTCGATGGTCTCGCCGCCCCGGAAGTAGAGCAGCACCACGTCATGCACCGCGCCCGCTTCCGCCCGCTTCCGCAGCGTGCGCTTGATGATGAGCATCTGCACGTAGACCTTTTCGGGCGTCACGTCCTCGCCCACCAGGGGACCATAGACCCGGCCGCCGTCGGTGAAGCCCGGCCGCGTGAAGCGGTTCTCGCCCGCCGCCGTCGCGCCGATGGCGTGGTAGACGCGGTCCAGCACGCGCCGTTCGTCCTGGTTCGGACTGGTATCGATGACCAGCAGATGGGCCTGCCGTTTCGGCCCGTCCTCGACGCCCGCCTGCGAGCAGTCCACCAGACATTCACCTTGATTGCCGGCTTCCTGGGCGAACTCGGTCAGCTTGACCGCGATGTGATTGCCCTTCGCGCGGGTCAGCCGCACCTCGGCCTTGAAGGTTCGCAGCCGGCGGCCGGCCGTGGCGGGTTCCAGCACCGCGGGCGACTGCTGGAAGCCGTTGACGCAGACGCGCACGTGCGTGAGCTTCGCCATATCCTGGTCGTTCTGCGCTCCCCACAGCACCTTGCCCTGCACGCGCACGCGATCCGTGGCCGCCTTGAAGCTGAGCATGCCTTCGGCCGCCGAGGGCGGCAGCGGCTGGTCGGCGACCCAGACCTGGTCGATGGACAGCCGCACCGGCTCCGACTGGT
>JAEUIF010001361.1 GCA_016795185.1 Planctomycetia bacterium
GGCCTGGTGGTGGGATTGGAAGTTTTCGGCGGCGCGAGCCGACTGGCAGTCCTGCAAGCCAAGGCCCAGCGCCGCCAGCTGGCCATCCGTCCCGAAGTCATGCACTGGCTGGCCGAACACCTGCCGGGTAACGGCCGGCAGCTTGGCGGCGCGCTCGACCGTCTTGAACTGCTCGCCCGTTGCCGGCCCGCGCCGCTGGAGCTGGCCGAGGTCGTGGAGCACTTCCGCGAGCAGGCCGACGCTGCCCGGCCCAGCCTCGACCGCATCGCCCGGCGCGTCGCCGGTTGCTTCCAGGTTGAAGCCCGGCAGATGCAGGCCGCCAGCCGCGAACGCCGCACCTTGCTGCCGCGCCAGGTGACGATGTACCTCGCGCGCGCATTGACCGGCCTGTCGCTGGATGAGATCGGCGCGTACTTCGGCGGCCGGGACCATAGCACCGTGCTGCACGCTTGCCGCAAGATCGCTGCCGCGCTGTCGCGCGACGCGGCCCTGTCGGCCACCGTCCGCGAGCTCCAGGCCGAACTCAGTTCCGCGACCGCTTGCGGTTTAGCACGCGGTTTACCAGACGATAACTCCGTGGAAAACCCGTTGACGAATTGTCTCTTTCCCGTTGACGACTGTTGACGGCTTTCCCACTGGGGGCGTAAGCGCCGTCGCAGGCCGAACCAGCAACGGCCATCAACAGACAACCATCGGCCAGTTGACAGGTTTTCCACAAAACAGGCCGTGTCCTAAGTGTTTGGCCGATTGGAACTTGATTGCATCAAGCCCGAGCAATTGACCCCGCGAGCGTTGCTCTGGCTACTACTACTTTCTGGAATCAAGGGACTTAATAAATGAAAGCCATTTGTCCCAGGGAAGGGTTGCTGTCCGCCTGTCAGATCGCCGGAGCCGCCGTCGCCTCGCGCGAGGTCAAGCCGATCCTGAGCAACCTGAAAGCGGTCGCCGGCCCGAACGGTTGCACGCTGCTGGCCACCGACCTCGACCTGAGCATCCGCCTGGAAGTGCGCAGCGTGCGCGTCGAGGAAGCCGGCGAGGCCATTCTGCCCGCCTCGCGACTCACCGCGATTCTCCGCGAATCCACGGACGAGGAACTCACGCTCGAAGCCAGCGCCGATGCGACCCAGATTCGCGGCCAGTTCAACGAGTTCGAGATGCCCGGCGAGGACCCGGCCAACTTCCCGGACGTGCCCTCGTTCGCGGACGACAAGTATCACGAACTGCAAGCCGGGGCGCTGCGTGACTTGATCCGCAAGACGGTCTTCGCGGTGGACAAGAAGGAAGGCAGCCATCACCGTTACGCGCTGCATGGTGTGCTGTGGGAAGTGGCCGACGGCCGCCTGAAACTGGTCGGCACTGATGGCCGCCGGCTGGCGCTGTGCGCCGGCGCTTGCACCAGCCAGGGCGCGGCCGACACCAAGGGCCAAACGCACGTCGTCCCCACCAAGGCGATGGGCCTGCTCGAACGCCTGCTCCAGGACGCCGGCGAGGTGGTCCGCTTCAGCCTGCGGCCCAATGAAGCGGTCTTCAAAACCGAACGGGCGACGATCACCACCCGGCTCGTCGAGGGCCGGTTCCCGAACTACCGCGACGTGGTGCCGGAAAAGCACCCGATCAAGATCGCGCTCGACCTGCTGCGCTTCCAGACGGCGGTGCGGCAAGCGAAGATCATGACCGAGGATGAGAGCAAGCGCGTCACGTTCACCTTCGGCAAGAAAAAGCTAACGCTCAACGCCCAGGGGGCCGACACCGGCCGCGCCAAGGTCGAGCTGCCAATCGAGTACGAGGGCAAGGATCTGAGCATCAACTTCGACCCGGAGTTCCTGATCGAGATGGTGCGCGTGCTGCCCAGCGACGCCGCTCTGACCGTCGAACTGGCCGACAAGGACAAGCCGGCGCTGTTCAAGTCGGGACCGGACTATCTGTACGTCGTTGTGCCGCTGACCTGAGCCGGCGAGCGGCGGGCGTAAGCCCGCTGTTGAGTTAGGCGAGCGGCGGGCGTAAGCCCGCTGTTGGCACCATCGGAAATGAGCGGTCCAATCAGAGGGCAAACAGCGGGCTTACGCCCGCCGCTCGCCTGGCCGCAACCGGGGTTTTGAAGCGTCAATAACTGACCTGTAAAAAGCGGGCGTATGCCCGCCGCTCGCCTGGCCGCAACCGGAGCATGACATGGACCGTTACTGGTTCCTGACCTGGACCACTTACGGTACCTGGCTGCCGGGCGATAAGCGCGGCTTTGTCAGCGACGTTGGGGATGATCGAGCCGGCAAAGGAGTTCGCCATAACGTGCCTGGCACGGAATACGATGCCGACCATGCCGGACTACGGCGGTACATGGCTGAACGTTTGAAGTGCGCGCCAGTTTATCTGAACCGTGAACAGGCTGTAGCGCTGCTGCCGCAACTGCTGGAGACAGGCGAGTATCGGCACTGGCTAATGCTGGCAGTGGCGATCATGGCGAACCACACGCATGTTGTGGTTGGAGTCCCGGGCGATTTAGACCCCGAATCACTGCTGCGCGATTTGAAGAGCTACGGCAGTCGAAAGCTCAATCAGGGTTGGGGCAAACCGCCCAGCGGTACGTGGTGGACGCAGTCGGGCTCGAAACGCAAGTTGCCGGTTGATCCAGCTGTAGTTGCCACGGTCAAGTATGTCTACGAGGAACAGGAATTTCCGTTGGTAAGCTGGAAGCGCGAAGGACATTAACCGTGTTCGAGGCGAGCGGCGGGCGTCAGCCCGCTGTTGGAACCATCGGACAATGTGCGGTTCAATCAGGCGATGAACAGCGGGCTGACGCCCGCCGCTCGCCTCGGACTTATGGACAAAGGCCCGCAACCGCTGAAGGAAGTCCTCGGCCAGCTCTTCGCCCTGAAGGGCTGGGGCCGGCTGCAAGAGCGGTTGCGCCTGGAGCAAGCCTGGCAGGAAGCCGCCGGCGCACAGTTCGCCCCGCACACGCAGGTCAACGGCCTGCGCCGGGGCGTGCTGGAAGTGACTGTCGCCAGCGCCGTGTTGATGCAGGAACTGGCCCACTTCCACAAGCGGCGCATCCTGGAAGCCCTGCGCCGCCTGCTGCCGCAAACGCCCCTGACCGACCTGCGCTTGCGCGCCGGCGCGGTGAAGAAGTAAGCAACGCCGGCGAGCGGCGGGCGTCAGCCCGCTGTTTGAAGCGTCAATAA
>JAEUIF010001456.1 GCA_016795185.1 Planctomycetia bacterium
ATTAGGTTTCGTGAACTTGCTTCATTCCTTGGCCAGCTCGGCCAGCGTCTGCCGCAGGCGGGCGGGATCGTCGCTGGAGAGCGATTCCGGCTCGAAGGCCAGCAGGGGGATGACTTCGTCTGGGGTGCCCTTGCCGGTGCCGAGGTGCAAGCGCAGCTTGTGCTTGCGGACCAAGGGCACGAGTGTCGAGTCCTCCAGCCATTTCGGCCAGAGCCGGATGGTCTCGACGCCCGCTTCGGCGAAGGCGTTGATGTCTTTCGCCTCCGGGATCAGGCCGATCTGCCGGCACACCGGGAGCAGCTTGCGCAAGGCGCGAGCTTGGTCGACGCTGCGCACGCCCAGCATGATCCGCTTCGCTTCGCCCTGTTCACGCACCACGGCCGCGATGCGTTCCGTGTAAGCTTCACCGGTTTCCTTCAGGTCGAAAAGCACCTCGCACTTCCCTCGGCAGAGCGCGAGGATTTCGGGCACGGTAGCGATCCGTTCGTCCTTGTACTTCGCGTCGAAGCGGCTGCCGAAATCGAGTTGCTTCAGTTCGGCCAGGGTCCGGTCGCCGACACGGCCTTTGCCGTTCGAGACGCGCTCCAGGTCGGCATCGTGCAGGCTGACCAGGATGCCGTCCTTGGTCGTGCGCACGTCGATCTCGACGGCGGTGGCTTTTGCCTCGATGGCCCGGCGATAGCTGGCGAGCGTGTTTTCGGGCCGATCCACGCTCGAACCGCGATGACCGACGATCTCGTCGACCTTGCGGGCCGCCTGGGCGAGCTTGGCGCGATCCGGAGGTTCCGCCGCCTTGGCCGTTTGGAGGAGGAGCAATGCGAGGATGCACGTCAGGCTTGGTTTCATATGGAGACGCCTTTGAGAAAGTGGGCGCTGATCATTGGAGGGTCGCGAAAAGGCAGTCCACTGGTACGTCGGGCTTTCCACCCCGACACGCTTCGCCGGCGGCTGGCTGTGGCGTTTCTATGGCGTCCGTTGGGGGCACCGCACGGTTCTGGCGCTGCTTGTCGGGCTGGAAAGCCCGACGTACTCCTGACGGTCAGCCAACCACTCCCTCGACGCTGCATTCAGGCCGCCGTTCAAGCTCCGGGTGCTGTCACCAGCCGGCACAAGTAGCTCACTTGCCCGCGATGCAGCGCGAAGTGCGCCACCAGATGAATCAACGTCTTCAGGGTTGAGCCGAACTTCTTCTCCGGGTGCGTCTTCAGCAGTTCCTCGGCGGACAGCCCGGAGACAACCCGGCGAAAGGTCGCCACCGCGTCGTTGAGCTGCGCCAGCACTGCGGCGCGGGGTGGCGGCTGGGCATCGGTGAATTCGCGTTCCCGGTCGCGCACGTAGCCGGTCTGGCCGAGTTGGGCACCGACGAAGTGGTTCAGATTGCCCGTCAGGTGCAGCAGCAAGTGGCCGATGGAGTTGCCTGGTTCGATCGGTTTCCGCCAGAGCTGCGCGTCGCTCAGTGGCGCGATGGCCTGGAGCAGCGCGTCGCGTAGTTGTTCCAGTTCTTCAATCAGCGCTGCTTGCACGGGCTGCGTCAGGTCCGCGGTCATCGCAATCCTCCCTTGTCGCACAGTTTACCAGGAAGCGGGCCGCTCGCGGGGCGCCGCCGCCAATCCCGTCTTCACGCTATTCGGCAGGCTCGTTAGAATCGCCGGGCGACTGGCGACGGACAGAGGCTCCCTTCCGGGGATCGGTCAGCATGAAGAACAAGGTCCTGGCCCTGGCGGCGCTCCTGATGAGCTGGCTGGCGTTGCCGGCGCAGACGCAGGAATGGGCTGACAAGCTCTTCGCCAAGGGCGGCACCACGCACAGCTTCGGCAACGTGCCGCGCGGCGCGGTGCTGTCGCATCGCTTCCCCATGACCAATATCTACGCGGTGCCGCTCGAAATCACCGCCACCCGCGTGTCGTGCGGTTGCGTGACCGTGACGCCCACCGTCAAGGTGTTGCAACCCAAGGAGACGGCCTACATCGACGTCGCCATGGACGGCCGGCGTTTCACCGGACAGAAGTCGGTGAATATCTTCATCACGGTCGGCCCCCAGTATACCTCGACGGCCACCCTGGAGGTGTCGGCGAATAGTCGTTCGGACATCGTCTTCAATCCCGGCCAGGTCAGCTTCGGCGTGGCTGCGGCCGGCCAGACCCCGACGCAAAGTATCGACATCGAATACGCCGGCGTTCTCGACTGGCGCATCAACGGCATCGCCCAGCATAGCTTTCCCATCGACACGCGCCTGACCGAGTTGTACCGCGAGCGCGGCCGGGTCGGCTACCGCCTGCACGCGACGCTCAAGCCCAATGCTCCGGGCGGCGCCTTCAAGCATGAACTCCTGTTGCAGACCAATGACCCGGCCAGTTTGCTCGTTCCGGTGCTCGTCGAAGGCACGGTGCAGGCGCCGTTGACGGTCGTGCCGGGCATCGTCAAGCTGCCGTTGGCCAAGGTCGGCCAGGAGCAGACGCAGCGCGTGCTGCTGGTCGGCAGCGGCCCCAGTCCGTTTCGCGTACTGGCCATCGACGGTCTGAGCGCCGACTTGACGGCCGACCTGCCACCCACTCCCGACAAGAAGCAGATCATCACTCTACGCTGGAAGCCAACCCAGCCCGGCGAGCTGAAGCGCGAGCTGCGGTTCAAGACCGACCTCGACGGTGGGGCGTCCGTGACCGCCCAGGTTGAGGGCACCGCCGCACCCTGACGCCAGCAATCTCGTAGGTCAGGCTTTCCAGCCTGACCTACGGTGCCGCCGGCCCCCGTCTGGCTCCGCCGCCGGCCCGTGTGGCGAACTGGCGCACCCCGGAATGGAAGCGCTTCGCACGACCTGCCCACCTCCCGTCAGGCCCAGTGTAATACCGTTGCCCGGTCGCGGGAAAATTTTGGCGATTGCCCGCGCCGTTCACTATGCTGTTGCTTCGGCAGTGAACTGAGTCCAGGCGACATCCTGACCTGCCATCACCGAGTCCCTTGAACCTGGAGGAGCCATGCACAAGATCGTGGGAGTGTTTTCGCTGGTCTGTACCTTCGTGCTGCTGCTGGCCGGCGGCGCGCACAGCGCCGACGACAAGGCCGTATTCTTCAACGGCAAGGACCTCGAAGGCTGGGAAGGGCTGACCAAGGAGTACTGGAGTGTCAAGGATGGGGCCATCGTCGGTTCGTCGCACCCGGACGGCCTGAAGTTCAACACCTTTCTGTGCAGCAAGCAGAAGTACAAGGACTTCGAGTTGAAGTTCCAGATCAAGCTCAAGGACAACAAGGGCAACAGCGGCGTGCAGATCCGCAGCAAGCTGGACAACAAGGACAAGTTCACCGTCAGCGGCCCGCAGTGCGACATCGGCGACGTTTACTGGGGCAGCTTGTACGGTGAGAACTTTGGCGGCATGATGCAGGCTGCGCCGAAGGACGTGGTCACCAAGGCCATGAAGAAGGGCGAATTCAACGAGTATTACATCAAGTGCGTCGGCAAGAAGGTGACCATCAAGCTGAACGGTGAAACCACCGTGGATGCCGAGTTTCCCAAGATGCCGGAAGAAGGCATCATCGCCTGGCAACTGCACTCCGGCGGCGCGATGGAAGCCACTTTTAAGGACATCCAGTTCAAGGATTTGACGGGGAAGTAAGGGCCTGTGGTTTGAACATAGGCTGGGTGGCACGTCCCTCGGTACTCCGAGGGCGTGCGGAACTCCGCAGCACCTCTCTCACAACGGATGGCACGTCCCTCGCACGCCCTCGGAGTACCGAGGGACGTGCCACCCGTCGCGCTTGCACGTCCTCTGCCTCTATCCCTCCTCCGCCGTCTTCACCCAGCAGCGCAGCACCTCGGCCACGCTCCATGCCTGTGCTACACAGCCGCGCGGCGTGAAGGGTTGCTCGGCGTCGAAAATCTCACTGACGGAGCCAATGGCCGCCTCGCCGAGATGGGCGATAAAGCCTTGCAGGAAACGCCGTGCTCCGGCCCGGTCGTTCGGATGCAACTTTAGCCAGGCGTCGACGAACGGACCGATCAGCCAGGCCCAGACCGTGCCCTGGTGGTAGGCGGCATCGCGGGCGCGCAGGTCGCCGTAGTATTTCGCCTTGTAGTCGGGGTGGCCCGGCGCGAGCGAGCGCAGCCCAACGGGTGTCAGCAAGCGCTGCTGCACGGTGTCGAGCACGGCGGCCCAGCGGTCGGTTGCCAGAACTGGATGCTTGAGCGCGATGGACAGTACCTGGTTGGGCCGACAGGCGGTGTCGTTGCCCGCCTCGCCGTCGATCACGTCATAGAGGTACTGGCCGGATTCGTACCAGAAGCGCTGGTTGAACGACTGTTGCGCGCGTTCCGCGTGTCGGGCCAACTCGTCCGCCGATAGCAGCCCTGCTTCGAGCTTGCCGGCGTCCTGGGCCTGACGGGTCCAGCCTTCGAGCAGCCGCAGCGCGTTGTACCACAGGGCGTTGATTTCCACCGCCTTGCCGCGGCGCGGCGTCACCACCCAGTCGCCGACCTTGGCGTCCATCCAGGTGAGCTGATAACCCGGCGCACCCTGCTTCAGCAGACCGTCCGCCGGATCCACGCCGATGCCGAAGTGCGTGCCGACCAGGTGATGCCGGACGATGTCGTGCAGCTTGGGCAGCAGCATGCCGAGCGTGAAGCGGTCGCCGGTGACGGTCAAGTAGCGGTGAATGGCCTGGAAGAACCAGAGCGTGGCGTCCGCCGTATGATAGAGCCCTTCCTTCTCGCCTTCGGGGAAGAGGTTGGGCAGCAACCCGTCGCGGATGTAATGGGCAAAGGTGCGGATGATGCAACCGGCTTCCCGGTGGCGGCCGGAGGTCAAGGTCAGCCCTTCCAGGCTGATCATGGTGTCGCGGCCCCAGTCGGTGAACCAGTGGTAGCCCGCGATGACGGTGCGAATTTCATCGCCGGCCGCGCGGGCGCGGGCCGCATCCTCGACGCGCCCTGTCGGCGTGATGATGAACTGGTCGGCCGCCAGCACCAGTTCCTGCGCCGGCCCGCTGCGCGCCGCCGGATGCGCCGCCGCGATCAGCCGACGACGGCGTTCGCGTTCCGCGTCGAAGGCTTCCTCTGGCGTCAGTGACAGGAAGGCGTCCCAGGGCTCCGTCGAAGCGACCAAGGTCGCCGGTCGTCCGGGATGGAGATCGACGCGGAAGTAACCCGGCGCCCACAGGCCGCCCTCGGCATCGTAGCCGCGGCTTTCCTCGACCCGGTAACGCAGGTCGGGTACTGCCTGCCCGTCCACCGTGAAGGCGGAGCGTTCGCCGTACAGGTACATGCGCAACGGCGGCAACGCCGGTGGGCCCTGAATCTCATAGCGGTACTCGCAGGCACGCACTGTGTACGGTTCCGCGCGCTGGTCGCTGACGCGCCCTTCGTGGGGCCGAAAGTGCAGGGCCGGTCGCAGCTTCAAGCGGATCGGCCCGTCGCCCGCCAGTTGCTGATACTGAATGAAGACGGTGTTCTGCCCGTGCGACAGCAGGATGCGCTTTTCCAGCACGGCGTCGCCGATTTCGTAGCGCCAGACCGGCAAGCCCGTGTCGAGCCGGAACTCCGTGAGGTATTCCGCCGCGTGGATGTCGAGCACTCCGCCGACACGCTCTTCGCCGCCCAGCAGCGCGGTCGTACCGTCGGTGAGGCGGACCAGCTCCGACAGATGATTGAACATCATTTGCCGGCCGAGCGGCGTGGGCAGTGCCGCGATCAGCAGGCCGTGAAAGCGGCGCGAAGCCGCTCCCGCCACGGTCCCCGAGGCATAGCCGCCCAGGCCGTTGGTCACTAGCCATTCCTGTTCCAGCAACGGTTCCGACAGCGCCTTGCTGCACCGCGTCCAGGGCAGCTTCAGTTCCCAGTCATCCATGCGCGCGCTTCTCCGCAAAAATCCGGTCGTTGAGCCGCGGCGTGCTAAACCGCAAGCGGTGGTCGGGTCGCGGCTAGAGCGTTTCGCAGGCGGATGTAGCACCGGGCGCTTTGGTCCGCACAGCGGACCCTACAAAATCGCCGTAGGGTCCGCTGTGCGGATCGCTACAGCCGCTCGCCAAATGCGCTAAACGGTTTTCTTCTCCGGTTTCAGCAACACGGCGGCTTCGCCCGGCAAACGCCAGTTGTCGTCGGTGTCGAGGGCTGGCGTCCCGCAACCTCCATACCGGAGGTCTTCGCTCGACCAGCGCACCGCCCAGAGTGCATCAGCGGGCGGGGCCAGCAGCGGTTCGGGTGCCTGCGCCAGATGCAAGTCGCGCCCGAGGTTGACGATCAGCAGTCGGTCCTCACCGTTCGCGCCGAAGTAGCGCAGACAGAATGCCTGCGGTCCCAGTACGGCCCCATCGAAGCGCGGGTGTTCCTGCCGCAGCACCAGGTCCTCGCGCCGCAGCCGCAACAGATCGCGGTGCAGCGCCAGTGTCTCGCCATGCCGCTCGGCTTCGCTCCAGTCGAGCTGGCTGCGCTCGAAGGTATTCGGATCGGCCGGGTCCGCCAGGGTCGCCTGTGTGTCCGGCAGCTTCAGGTTCCGGAACTGCTTCAGGAAGTCGTTGCGGCCCTGGAAGACCAGTTTCGCCAGTTCGGGGTTGTGGTCGGCGAAGTACAGGAACGGATTGGAAGCCGCGAACTCCTGCCCCTGGAACAGCATCGGCGTCGCCGGCCCCAGCAGCAGCAGGGCCGTCAGGGCTTTATAGCGGCCAGGGCTGGTTTGCTGCCAGGCCCGTCGGCCGCGCCCGGAGTTGGCGACTTGATCGTGGTTCTCCAGGAAGGCGACGAAATTGGCGGGAGACAGGTCCAGCGCCGGCGTGCCGCGCCGTTGCTTTTGCCAGGAGTAGCGCTGTCCCTGATACAGATAGCCGTACTTGGCGGCGGAGATGAACTCCTGCGGCGTACCGTGGTAGTCCGTGTAATAGGCGTCGTTGTGGCCGGTCAGCGCCACCAGCGCGCTGTGGTGGAAGTCGTCGTTCCAGAGCGCGTCCAGGCCGTAACCGCCCTGATCGGCTGGGCGCACCAGTCGGGTCTCCTGCGGTTCGTTTTCGGCGACGATAAACGTACTTCGTCCGCTCGCCGCCTCGCGCACCCGGCGCGTGAGGGCGGCCATCACGTTGTCCTGGGAACGATCGAAAATCTGCTGGGTGGCGTCCAGGCGCAGGCCATCGAGATGGAACTCCTCGATCCAGTAGCCTGCGTTGGCGATGAAGAACTCCCGCACCGGCCCGCTCTCCGGCCCGTCGAAGTTGATGGCTTCGCCCCATTCGTTCTGGTAACGACTGGTGAAATAGTCCGGGCTGAACTGCTTCAGGTAGTTGCCGTCCGGCCCGACGTGGTTGTAGACCACGTCCAGGATCACGCCCAGGCCGAGCGCGTGCGCCTGATCCACGAAGCGGCGAAAGTCATCTGGCGTGCCGTAGAGCCGGGTCGGCGCGAACAGGTTAACGCCGTCATAGCCCCAGCCGAAGCGGCCCGGAAAGTCGGCCACCGGCATGATTTCCAGGAGCGTGATGCCCGTTTCCTTCAGGTGCGGCAACTTCTCCGCGGCGGCGACCCAGGTGCCTGCGGGCGAGAAAGTGCCGATGTGCATCTCGTAGATCACCTGGCCCGTGGGATTACAGCCCAGCCAGGCGGCGTCGTGCCAGACAAAGGCGCGCGGATCGATGACTTCCGAGGGACCATGCGGCCCTTCCGGCTGGAAGCGCGAAGCCGGATCGGGATAGAGGTCGGGTTTGCCGTCCAGCCGGTAACGGTAGCGTTGCCCGGCCTGCACCTGGGGCACCAACGCCGCGAAGTAGCCGTCGTCCTCGGCGTCCAACGGCCAGCCCTGAGAGGGCGGACCTTCGAGGACCACTTCCACCTGACAGCATTCGGGTGCCCAGACGCGGAACTGCACCCCTTCACCACCGACGATCTCAGCACCGACGGGCAACCGCCGCGGATAGTTCATGGCCAGTCTCCTTCCGCGAAGCCGATCCGCAAACCCTGTGCCCAATGGGCAACAGCCCGCGAAACGGCATCTTTGCTTTGCGGCGGCTTCGGCACCCGCCTTGCATGTAGTCACTGGAGCCGGCCGACGCACGACTCGCACTTCGCGGAGGAATACCGGCGGGTGTTCCGAAAACGACCGTCCTTGCACGGCAGTGAGCCTGCGTCGGCTGCTTGAATTAACTCCCATCACCGAAACTCAGCCAGTCGGCGGAAGCCCGACCCCGCCGGCTCCTATCCAGCGAGGCTGCCATCATGAACGCCACTGTCATGCCGCCGAGGATCGGGGCCGATGGCCCACACGAATCTGCTAGCCATAACGAGCTAGCAGAGAACCTGTTGCGTCGCAGCCATCACCTGGCGCTGCGGCGCATCGATTGTGAAATGCAGGGCAACGTGCTGGTGCTGCGCGGCTGCTTGCCGTCGTACTTCCTGAAGCAAGTGGCCCAAAGCACCGTGGCCCAGGCGGAAGGAGTGCAGGAGATCGAGAATGAAATCGAAGTGATTGCCGGTTCCGCGACGCGCTGACGTTTGCGCAGCGCCGTGCTTGACGCTGCGCAATGCGTCAGCGCCTATTGCCTACTTGGTCCAGGCTTCGCGGAAAAATCGCACCCAGTTGCCGTGCATGATGCCTTCCACGTCCGGCTCGGAGTAGCCGCGCTTCCGGAGCATGTCGGGCACCCGCTGCAAATCCGCGATGGTGTCGAGGTCCGACGGGGTCTGCTCGGTGCCGTAGCCGCCGTCGAGGTCGGTGCCGATAGCGGCGTGCCTGGCGTTGCCGGCGATCTGGCAGACCTTGTCGATGTGGTCGATCATGTGTTCCAACTTCACGCCCGTCGCTTCGGGCGTCGTCTCGCCGCGGTTCCAGTTCGGTACCATCATCCAGGCATCCAGTGCCGTACCGATGACGCCCTTCCGCTCGACGATGCGCTTGATCTGATCGTCGGTCAGCTGGCGGACGTTGGGCACCAGGGTCCGCGAATTATGATGGCTGGCCAGCAGCGGCCCGCCGTAGATGTCGAGCGCTTCGTAAAAGCACTTGTCGGACAGGTGGGTGATGTCGAGGATCATGCCAACCTTTTCCATCGCCTTGAGGAAAGCTGGCCCGCGTTCGGTCAGGCCCTTGCCGACCTGGTCGTGGCCCATCGCATAGGGGCTGGGGCCGTAGTGCGCGGGCCCGATGATGCGCAGGCCGTACTCGTACCATTCCGCCACCTGCTCCGGCGACAGCACCGGGTCGGCCCCTTCCATGCTCAGGATGAAGCCCAGCGGTTGCTTACCGTTCTCGTCCTTCTTCCATTCGGCGACGTGGGCTTCGAGGGTCGGCCAGTCCTTGATCCAGCGCAGCACGCCCTGTTCGACCAGCGAGCGATAGTAGGCCAGCTGGCCGTGGGCGGCGGCATAGGCGGCTTCCATCGAGGTGTAGCGCTGGATTTCCGGCATGCTGCCCGGACGCAACAGCCGCGCAATCAGCGTGGCGATCACCACCGCCACCTTACCGCGGCGCAGTTCCGGGAAGGAGACCGTATTGCGGCCTCGGCCCTTCTCGGCCATCTTCTGCGTCTTCTCGTACTTGCGAATTTCCTCCACCGGCAGGAGCAGGTCGCGGTTGAAGTCGATCGCGTTCCAGGCCAGGTCCAGG
>JAEUIF010000312.1 GCA_016795185.1 Planctomycetia bacterium
TGCCGATCTTGCTCGCCGGCCACGGCTGCGGCACGATCCAGACGGGCCGCCACATTCGCTACCACAAGGAAACGCCGCTGAACAACCTCTGGCTCTCGATGCTCGACCGCATGAAGATCGGCCTGCCGACGCTGGGCGACAGCACCGGCAAGCTGGCGAACCTGCAAGGTTGATCGCAGTCTGTGCATAAACCACCGGGCGGGCGCGGCGAGTGAATCGCCATGCCCGCCCGGTTTTTTGTTCGTAGTCGCGCCTTCAGGCGGCGAATCGGTGGCTGCTTCCGTGTGTCCGGTTTGCCGCGAAACAAATTCCTGACGCCTATTACTTTTCAACTGGCTGACCATCCCGGCGGAGCAGGCAGGTGAACGCAACCGGCAGGTCGGCGGCCAACTCGGCCAACAACGGCGCGCCGAACACGCACACCGAAGCATCCATGTGCCCGATGAACCCGAACCGAAGGTCACGGGCCAAGAATACGTAGTGGTCGCCGTTTGGTAGAACAGGTACGGCCCACTCGTCCGGGTCACCTGACCGCACCCCGCCGCGGGGGTCGAACCAGAAACAGGGGTGCTGCCAGTCGAGGGCATACACCGACTCGCCCAGCGAGGTACAGGCTGTTAACGACCGCAGCGCCTTGGCGTTCAGGTCCGCCTCTAGCCACCGGAGCAGTTCCTCGCCCCCATCGTACACACCGCTGATGTTCCAGGTAAGGGACGGCACGGGTTCCCGGATGCCAGTGCCGAAGTGCCCGAACGCCGCCTCGAACCGATGCCAGGCGGCATTCTCCTCGGCGTCCGTCAACTCGACCCACCCGAGCCGTCGCCAGATCGCCAAGCGAGCGGCGAAATCGATGGGGAGCCGACTTTCCGCCACGGTGCGCCCTCCGGTGACTGAACGACACAGTTTGGCTGCTCTCACGCCGCCGGTAAAGGCTGGCTGACGTGGCGTGTGAGGTAGTCGAGCACCTCGCGCTGCATTTTCTCGATCTCCGCGCGGTAGCCGCTCGCCATTAAGGGGAATAACTCGGCGCTCGCCCCTACGCGCAACTGGGCTAACAAGTCCTCGAAATACGCGATGCGCGACCTCGTTCGTTGCAAGTCTTCGTCGTTGGCAATCATGCATTCACCTCAACAATCTCGCGACGATAGGCTGATCGGCGAGGTCTGCTGCTAAGCACGGAGCCCTTTTCCTCCTTCCATTGTGGCAGCTGGCGCGTCTGAAGTAAAATATCAGGCTGAAACCGGCATGTCAGGAGCACCGCACATGGCCACCGTGACGCTGCAAGAAGCGCAAGCCACGCTCTCGGACCTGATCCATTGCCTGACGCCTGGCGAGGAAGTGGTGATCACCGAGAACGACCAACCCGTCGCCCGGCTGGTCGCGGCGGTGCCGTCCGCCCCGCCGCGCCGGGTGCCCCGGCTCGGCACGCTGCGGGGCACAGTGCTGTCGATGGAGCGCTTCGACGAGCCCATCGAAGATTTCAAGGAGTACATGGAATGAGGCTGCTCCTCGATTCGCACACGCTGATCTGGGCAGCCGACGATACCGCGAAGCTCTCCGCAGTCGCTCAAGAGTTGATCCAAGACCCGGCGCACGATCGGCTCGTCAGCGCCGCGAGCATCTGGGAAATCGCGATCAAGTACGGCATGGGTCGGCTGCCGTTGTCCCTGCCGTATCGACCGTGGATGGACCAAGTCATTGCCGACCTGGCTTTGGACATTCTGCCGATCACGTTGGACCAGGCCGAACGGCAGGCGGGGTTGCCGTGGCATCATCGCGATCCGTTCGACCGCCTGCTGGCGGCGCAAGCATTGGTCGAAGGCATTCCGCTCATCAGCGCCGATGCCGCCTTCGATCCCTATGGAGTCAACCGAATCTGGCTGTGAATCTACCCTGCAAAAACCTGCTATCCCGCCGGTGTCGTTGTCAGCCGTTCCCTGGCAAGTTCATCGCTGAGGAATACTGATTGGCGAGGTTTTCCGCCGAGCACGCCCAGACCGCACTCCTCCGATTTCCCCTCCCTGTTTTGGGTGGCACGTCCCTCGGTACTCCGAGGGCGTGCGGAATCGCGGCACTACTTCTCGCGCGGCGAGCGCCCTGTCCCTCGCACGCCCTCGGAGTACCGAG
>JAEUIF010001484.1 GCA_016795185.1 Planctomycetia bacterium
CGTACGTCGGGCTGCCCCGCCCGACACCCCGCGCGGGTGATGCGCTGGCGGCGTGTGGCGTTGCCCCCACCGGCGTCCCGCCGGCGGGGTGTGTCGGGCTGTAAAGCCCGACGTACCTCAGACGGGTGTTCGCCGTTTACAGCCCCAGGGTCGTCTCACTTCAGCGCAATCGTGTGATTGCTCAGCCGCTCGTAGCCGTTCTCGGTAATCAGGTAATTGTGCTCGATGCGGATACCGCCGACGCCGGCCGTGTACAGGCCGGGTTCCAGCGTCACCACGTCGCCGGCCAGCAGCGTTTCGTGGGCGTGCCGCACGAAATACGGGGCTTCCGGGTGCGTCAGTCCCAGACCGTGGCCCGCGTGGTGCGGGAAATCGTCCGCCACCCCGGCGCGCTCGAACACGCCGCGCACCGCGTCGTAAACCTTCAGGCACTCCGCCCCGGCACGCAGTTCCTGCTCGCCCGCCTGCATCGCGGCCACGCAGAGGTCGTACAGCCGTTGCTGGCCCGGCGTCGGTTCCCGGCCGACGACCAGCGTGTTCGTGAAGTCCGAGCGATAGCCCGCGATGACCACGGAGAAGTCGAGAATCAGCATGTCGCCCGGCTGGATGACCTGCTGCGTGGGTGGGCCGCCGCGCCGTTCCGGGCCGGGCGAGACCGCGAAGTCGCCGTAAACGATGACCGCTTGCCCTGCTGCTTGAATAACTGCGGAGTTGATGCCGCGATAGACGTCCAGCTCGGTCATGCCCGGCTGGACGTTGGCCCGTGCCCAGGCATGGCCGGCGTCAGTCGCGCGCATGCAGCGGCGCAGGGCTTCGACCTCATCCGGGTCTTTCTGCCGGCGCATGCGGGCCAGGGTCTTGATGACGGTGGAGGCATACGGATCGCCGATGCGGTCGTGAACGCGCAGGCCGGGGCCTTCGGGGTTGACCGTCTCCAGCGGCGCGAGCTGGCGCGGCCCGGTCGCGGGCGACTGGCCGTCGTACCAGGGCACCACGCGCCGTTCCTCGACATGGGCCTCGTCCACGCTCGCCGGCAGCCGGTTGTCGTGCAGCAGCTTGGCATGGCCGTCCTTGCGTATGATCAGATAGCCGCGAAAACCCGCCCCCAGGCTGAACGGATCGACGTGGAAGTTGGCCAGGTACATCAGGTGGATGGGGTCGGCCAGCACCAGGAAATCGCCGACGGGCGGCGGGTCGAGTTGCTGCCAGAACCGCTGCCGTCGCTGTCGGCAGCCTGCGGCGGTGAGCATGGCGGAAGTCCTCGGAAGCGGTGGGGCCTGGTCTGCCTGGAGCAATCACCGATCAATAACTACTCGATTTGGAGAAGCAAGGGAAGGTCCGGTGCCAAGCCGAGGCGGCAGTACGAACGCGGGGCCGCATCTTGAGACGGTCGCGCCGCCAGCTTATACTGAACTGCATGAGCGAGGCAATCTCTCCCGCATTGCTGGCCAAGCGCGATCACCTGCTGGACCTGCTGCGCGCCCTCGACGGTGTGGCGGTGGCCTTCAGCGGTGGCATCGATAGCACCGTGGTCGCGCAGGCCGCGCAGCTGG
>JAEUIF010001486.1 GCA_016795185.1 Planctomycetia bacterium
CCTCTCCCGCCAGGGGAGAGGGGGCTGTTTATCATCATCAGGAGTCCGCGATGCGTCAACGTTGCCGCGTGCCTTGCTTCGCCCTGTCCGTGCTGGCGTTGCTGTGCCTGCGCCCGACGGGCTTCGCCCAGGCGCCCGCGCCGACCTTCGAGCCGGCGACCATCGACGCCATCATGCAGGAAGCGCTGCGGGCCTGGGGCGCGCCGGGGGCGGCCATCGTCATCGTCAAGGGCGATGAGGTGCTGTACGCGCGCGGCTACGGCGTCAAGGAAGCGGGCGGCAGCCAGCAGGTCACGGCGGAGACGCTCTTCGCCATCGCTTCGACCTCGAAGGCGTTCACGACCACGGCCCTCGCCATGCTGGTGGACGACGGCAAGCTGAGGTGGGATGACCCGGTCAGCAAGCACCTCGACTTCTTCCACCTCGAAGACCCGCTGGCCGACCGGCAAGTCACCCTGCGCGACCTGGTGACGCACCGCACCGGCCTGAGCCGCCACGACCTGCTCTGGCTCGGCGCGCCCTGGAGCCGCGAGGAGATCATCCGCCGCATCGGTTTCGTCAAGGCGACACAGCCGTTCCGCTCGGCTTATCAGTATCAGAACATCATGTACCTCACCGCCGGCTACACCGTCGGCAAGGTGTCGGGCGGCACCTGGGAGGAGTTCACGCAGAAGCGCCTTTTCGACCCGCTCGGTATGAAGGGCGCGAATTTCAGCAGCAAGGACGCCGAGAAGGCCGCCGACCACGCGACCCCGCACTACAAGAGCGGCGCGGGCCGCGCGACGCCGACCGCGTGGCGCAACATCGACAACGTCGGCCCGGCAGGCTCCATCAACGCTGGCGTGCGCGATCTGGGCAAATGGATTCGCTTTCAACTCGGCGACGGTACGTTTGAAGGCAAACGATTGCTCTCAACGGCCCGCTTGAACGAGCTACATGCGCCGCAGATGGTGATCCCGCTCGACGGTTCCACCGGCGTGGCGTCGTTCACGCGCGCCATGAATCCGGACACGAACATGATGAGCTACGGCCTGGGTTGGGTGGTTCAGGACTATCGCAGTCAGCTGATGGTGTCGCACGGTGGGTCCATTGACGGCTTCCGCTCGCAGGTGGCGCTGCTGCCGAAACACAAGTACGGCATGGCGATCCTCTCGAACCTGGGCCGCACCAGCCTGCCCGAAGCGGTGCGCAACAGCGTCAGCGACGCCCTGCTCGGCCTGCCGAAGAAAGACTGGAACGCACACTTCCTGGGCCAGCTGGAGCAGGCCGAGGCCGGCGACCGCCGCCGGGAGCAGCAGACCGAGGCCAAGCGCCAGAAGGACACCAAGCCCTCGCGCGAACTTTCGGCCTACGTGGGGCAGTTCGCGGAGCCAGCCTATGGTAAGCTCGAAGTAGTGCTGCTCGGCGACAAGCTGGCGCTGCGCTGGAGCAGCTTCCAGGTCAATCTCGATCACTGGCACTACGACACCTACATGGCGCGCGGCGATGCGCTGCTGCACAACAAGCCCGTCGTCTTCACCCTCGGCGCGGACGGTGAGGTCGAGAAGCTGAGCTTTCTCGATCAGGAGTTCAAACGGCAGAAACCGAAGGCGGGAACGCAGTAAGCAACTGTCCCAGAAGCCCCTCTCCCCTTGCGGGAGAGGGGTTGGGGGTGAGGGGTGGACCTGACTGCGAACTCGCTTTCGACCCCTCACCCCCACCCCTCTCCCGCAAGGGGAGAGGGGAATCTGGTCAACCGCAGCAAGCGGCTCAAGTCGCGGAGGAGATATCGCCATGCACATCCGTCAAGCGATCGCGGCGGTCCTGAGCGCCCTGGGGTTCGCCTGCTGGCTTGCCGCCGAGGCCGGCGCGGCTTCCCCGCCCGAGTTACAGAAGCTCTACGCGCTGCTGGTCATCGACACGCAGGCCAACCTGGGCGACAGCGTGCGCGTGGACAGCGAGCGCATGAAGCTGCTGCTGCAAGCCGGCATACCTAAA
>JAEUIF010000318.1 GCA_016795185.1 Planctomycetia bacterium
GCGATCCGATCCACCGCCGGTATCATCACAACGAATTGACCTTCCGCGGCCTGTACATGTTCACGGAGAACTACGCGCTGCCGTTGTCGCACGACGAAGTGGTCCACGGCAAGGGCTCGCTGCGCGACCGCATGCCCGGCGACGACTGGCAAAAGTTCGCCAACCTGCGGCTATTGTTCGGCTACATGTACGCTCAGCCGGGCAAGAAGCTCCTCTTCATGGGCGGCGAGTTCGGCCAGGGCCAGCAATGGCAGCACGATACGAGCCTGGACTGGCACACGGCCGACTATCTGCCCCAGGCGGGCTTACAGCAGTGGGTGCAGGATTTGAACCGGGTCTACCGTGCGGAATCGGCGCTGCACGAACTGGATTGCAGCCCGGCCGGCTTCGAGTGGATCGACGCCAGCGACGCCGATGGCAGCATTCTCACCTTCCTGCGCAAAAATTCCGCCGGCGACCGCATCGTTGTCGCTTGCAACTTCACCCCGGTGCCGCGCTGGCACTACCGTATCGGGGTACCGGGCGGCGGCTACTGGCGCGAGTTGCTCAACAGCGACGCCCCCGCGTACTGGGGCTGCGGCCAGGGCAATCTCGGCGGCCAGGAAGCGCAGGATATTCCCTGGCACGGCCGCTCGCATTCGCTCGACCTCACGCTGCCGCCGCTCGGCATCGTCATGTTCCGCTCGCCCGGTGGTTAGCCACCGAAGGTGGTCGGGATCGAATAGCTGAATCTTTGCAGTCGCTGCCGTAACGTGCTAGGATTCCTCCAGCGGGCTGGTGGCGCTCCCCACTTGTTGGACCGGTCGCGCCCCACCGCCGCGCGCATGCGCGGCGGCCGATCCTGATTCGCCTGCCCACCAGCCTACAGCGCCCGTTCGGGCCATGTCGCTTCCGACTGTCTCGGCCGCATGCCGTCGGCAGCGCTGCTCGCCGCCACGCTCGATCGCAACGCGACACGCCTCGCCGTAGGAGCCTCAGCGCGGGTCATGAACTCAATTCTGTTTCGACCGACGCCTTTTCGTCCCATACGCAGCGGTGCTGCGTTCGCCGCGGCGCTCTGGCTGACGACGGTCGGAGGCGGACTGTACTGGCTCGAACGCTACGAGGCCGCCGCCGGCGCAAAGCTGGTGTCGCCGGCGGCTTGGCCCGCGGACACCGGACTGAAGCTCGTGCCGCACCGACTGACGCTGGTCCTGGCGCTGCATCCGCGCTGCCCGTGTAGCCGGGTCACCGTGGCGCACCTGGCTGACCTGCTGGCCCGACATCCGGACCGAGTCAGCGCCACCATCCTGCTCTATCATCCCGAGGCTGAACCAGCCGATGCGGACGTGGTCGCGGGTTTGCCCATCGAGGCCACCGTGATCCGCGATCCAGAAGCCAGGTTGGCCCAACAGTTCGGCGCCGTGACTTCGGGACACGTCCTGCTGTTCCGCGCGGATGGAGGGCTGGCATTCAGCGGCGGGCTGACGCGCGGTCGGGGCCAGGAAGGAGACAACCCCGGCCGACAGGCCCTGCTGCGCTGTTTGGAGGGTGCTGACGGTGAACCGCTGCACACGGCGGTTTTCGGTTGTCCGCTGACGCCGCCCTCCGGATCGTGACAGGCCCCAGTCCGCCCCTGGCAGGTGTAAGGAACTCGGCCATGCAACTGCTCGACCCCGTTGCCAGCCGCACCGAGACATTGTTCGTCGGCTACCGCCAGCTGATCTACACGCGCACCGACCGTCTGTTCGCCAAGCTGCTGATCGTACAGTGGCTGGCCAGCATCGGCTTCGTGCTCTATTTCACGCCTTGGACCTGGAGCGGCCCCGAACGCGAAGTCCATCCCCATGTCTGGGTCGCGGTGCTTCTGGGAGGCTTCATCACACTGCCAGCCGCGATGCTCGGCTGGCTCCAGGCCGGGCGGGTCTTCACGCGCCATTTCATCGGCGTCAGCCAGATGCTCCTCGGCGCGCTGCTGATCCACCTCAGCGGCGGTCGGATCGAAACGCACTTCCATGTCTTCGGTTCGCTGGCGTTCCTGGCGTTTTATCGCGACTGGCGCGTGCTGCTGTCGTCGTCGGCCGTGGTGGCCCTCGATCACATGCTGCGCGGCGCGTTCTGGCCGGAATCGGTGTTCGGCACGCCGGTCGCCAGCAACTGGCGCTGGATCGAACATACAGCCTGGGTGGTGTTCGAGGATACGTTTCTCATCATCGCCGTCTTGCAGAGCGTGGCTGAGCTGCGGCAAGTCGCCGAACGGCAGGCCCGGCTCGAAGACACGCAGGCCCATATCGAGCAAACGGTGCAACAACGCACGGCACAGCTGCAAGAAAAGACCGAGGAGTTGGCCCGGCAGGCAGAACTACTGCGCGCCAGCGAGGCTGGCCTGGTGCGCGCCAAGGATGCCGCCGAGGCGGCCAGCCGGGCCAAGAGCGAGTTCCTGGCCAACATGAGCCACGAGATCCGCACGCCGATGAACGGCATTCTCGGCATGACCGAACTGACCCTCGACACCGAGTTGACCACGCTCCAGCGCGAGTACCTAACGCTGGCCCAGCAGTCGGCGCACGCGCTCCTGGCCGTGATCGACGATATTCTGGACTTCTCGAAGATCGAGGCCGGCAAGCTCAGCCTGGAGGCAGCCGATTTCTCGCTGCGCGACTGCCTGGAATCCACGACCAAGGCGCTGGCCCTGCGCGCCCACGACAAGGGCCTGGAACTGTCGTGCCACATCGACTCCACGGTGGCCGACGATCTCGTTGGCGACGCCGGCCGATTGCGGCAGGTGGTCGTCAATTTGCTAGGCAATGCCATCAAGTTCACCGAACGTGGCGAAGTCGCCCTGAGCGTCCGCCCCGAGAAGCCGGCGAACGGCCAGGTCTGCCTGCATTTCGCCGTGCGGGACACGGGGATCGGCGTGCCGCCCGACAAGCAGCAGCAGATTTTTCGTGCGTTCGAGCAGGCGGACAGTTCGACGACGCGGCGCTATGGCGGCACCGGGCTGGGGCTGACGATCTGCAATCGGCTGGTGGCGCTGATGGGCGGCCGGCTCTGGCTCGACAGCCAGCCCGGCCAGGGCAGCACGTTCCAGTTCACCGCCCGCTTCAAGCTGGCCGTCGCGCAGCGCCGGCCGCCGGCACCGTCACTGCGGTGCGTCAAGGGCATGGCCGTGCTGATCGTGGACGACAACCGCACGAACCGCCGCGTGCTGCACGACATGCTGGCTCA
>JAEUIF010000083.1 GCA_016795185.1 Planctomycetia bacterium
GCCGCTAGTCATCGGGGTGGCGGCGTTCATCGTCGCCCTGGGGCTGATCTACTTCGTGGCCACCAGTTTTTTCGGTGCGACGCCAACCACCCGCAATACCGAGCATCGGCCCGAGAACCCGCCGACCGCCCCGACGCCGGAGACTGCGCCGAAATAGGCGAATGGCCAGAGCGATCGAAACGGTTCCGCGTCGTCATGCATTCTCGGTGACCACGTACCCGTCAACCCACTGGTCCCGATCGACACGGTATTCATCGACGTGAAAACCATCGGGGGCATCCGAGAAACCCGGCAGATGGCTCAGGCGAGCCACGGCCCCGTCGGCTTTCTCACGCGATGAATACACCCCAATGAACTTGACGTCCTCGTTGCCATCCTCTCGGGAATGCACGTGCTGCAATACAAAAACGCTCGCCATGATTCGCCTCCCCTCGTCACTCGAACGCCCTGTCCCCCCACTTCTTGATCTTGTCGAACTAGCACAGCCAAGCGGTGGAGGTTGGCATACATCCATCGCTTGCAGCGAGCCACGCATTGCTGAAGCCCCGGAGGGGCGTTAGCGCTGTAGCCCACGGCGCAAGCCGTGGGAACCGGATCGCCTTGTTTCCACCAGCCCCGGAGGGGCGGCAGAAGACGGAGCAACTCACTCCCACAGATAGCGCTCATCGTGCTCGATGCCGTGCTTGCGCAGAAACTGTTGATACTCTTCGGCAAAGCTCAGTTTCCGGTGGTGCTCCTCCTGATTCTCGATGTACTTCCAGACCGCGCCGCGTTGCGAGTGGCTGACGCTGAACGCGGCGTAACCCGCCTGCCAGCCAAACGCCGCGCGACCCGGCTAGGTTTCATGCACCCAGCGCGATGAATTGGTTTTGAGCACCCGCAGCACATCGGCAATGCTCATACGGGCCAAAAGCCCGACCAGCAAATGAACGTGGTCGGCGGTGCCGTTGATAATAAGTGGTTTACCGTCCAGTTCGCGAACGATGCCGCCGAGGTAGGCATGCAGCTGCGGCATCAGTTCCAGATCGATGCAAGGGATGCGGTGCTTGGTCCCGAAGTTGATGTGGAACAGCAAGTTGTTGAAGCTGTGGGCCATGTCTGCCGCCCCTCCGGGGCTTGCGGTGTATGGAGGGGCCTTGACCCACGGCTCGCGCCGTGGGCTACAGCGCTAACGCCCCTCCGGGGCTGATGATACTGGTCAACCGTTGCAACTAGTTGCGAATTGCGCAACCGACAGCTGCTGATGCGTGTCTAACCCGCAAGCATCATTTCCGATTGTCGCGCGATGTCACCACGTCCTTCAGCAACATCCGGAACGCGAACCAGGCGTTGCTGCTGTAGCGGCCGATCAGGCGCTTGGGCTCGCGCGACAGGCGATAGAACCACTCCATCCCAATCTTCTGAATCCAGCGCGGGGCGCGCTGCACCTTGCCGGCCAGGAAGTCGAGCGACGCGCCGATCTGCACGCACATCGGCACGCCCAGCGCTTCGCGGTGCTTCGCCAGCCAGACTTCGCCCACCGGCTGTCCGAGCGCTACGAACATCACCTGGGGATTCGCGGCGCGAATGCGGCCGATGAGTTGTTGTTCTTCCTCCGGTGTCATGGTGCGGAAGTTCGGCGCCTCAATGCCGACGATTTGCAACTCCGGAAAGCGTTCCTTGAGCCGTTCGGCCGCCGTTTCACCGATGCCTGGCCCGCCGCCGAGCAGGAACACGCGCCAGCCATGTTTCGCTGCCTCGCCGCAGATGGCCGGCACCAGGTCGGAGCCGGCCACGCGCTCGGGCAGCCGGTGGTTGCGCCAGCGCGTCGCCCAGACCAGCGGCATGCCGTCCGCGCCAATGAAATGGGCCTGATTGTTGACCTCGGGCAGCCGGGGATCGCGGGCCGTCAGCATCGCGTAGTGCAGATTGGCGGTGATGACGAAGCCGGGTTCACCGACATCCACGCGGCGCTTGATTTCGTCGAGGGTTTGCTGGAAGGTCAAGGGGGCCAGCGGCAAGCCCCAGACCCAGATCGGCTCAAACGGTGCGGCAGCGGGCAAGGTGGACATGGTTCACCGCAAGCAAGACGGGCCGTCGCGGCGCGCCGGCCATAAAATACAGTGGCAACTTACCGCGACGCGCCGAAAAGGCAAGCGGCGCGCGGCCCCCGGCCGAGGACCGCCCCATGAAGAGCACGCGCATCGTCATCGTCAACTTCAAGACACCCGGTCTGGTCATCGACTGCCTGCGCTCGCTGGTCGATGAGGTCCGCGCCGTCGGCGATTGCCAGGTCATCGTCGTCGAGAATGGTTCCCCCGACGATTCGGCCCAGCGCCTGGCCGACGCCATCCGCACTGAGCACTGGGATTCCTGGGCGAAACTGCTCGTGCTCGACAAAAACCTTGGTTTCGCGGGCGGCAATAACGCGGCCCTGCGGCCGTTGCTGGCCGAGCCGAAACCGGCGGACTACTTCCTGCTGCTCAACCCGGACACGGTCGTCCGCCCCGGCGCAGTCACCACGCTGATTGAGTTTCTCGAACACCATCCCAGGGCAGGCATCGCCGGCAGCCGGCTCGAAGACCCGGACGGCACCCCGCAGCGCTCCGCTTTTCGGTTTCCGACGGTGCCCAGCGAGTTCGAGCATGGCATTCGCCTGGGACCGATTTCGCGGCTGCTGCGGTCGAGCATCGTCGCCCCGCCCGTCACCGACGCCACGCACCGCTGCGACTGGCTGGCCGGCGCCAGCATGCTGGTGCGCAAAGAGGTCTTCGACGACATCGGCCTGATGGACGACGACTACTTCCTCTACTACGAAGAAACCGACTTCATGCTGCGGGCCAAGCGGGCCGGGTGGTCCACCTGGTACGTGCCGACCAGCCGGGTGGTCCACTTGGTCGGGCAGGCGTCGGGCGTGACCGACACCAAGAAGCCGGCCCGCCGCCTGCCGAAATACTGGTTCGATTCCCGCAAGCGCTACTTCACGAAGAACCACGGCCCGGTGTACGCCCTCTGGGCCGACGCCGCCTGGCTGATCGGCTTCACCCTGTGGCGCGTGCGCCGCCGCTTGCAGCGGAAACCCGACCTCGATCCGCCGCACTACCTCTGGGACTTCGTGCATTACAATTTTCTGGCTTCGTGATACGCGAGGGCCTGCCATGAGTTCCCCAACCGCCAAGCGCGAAGCGCCGCCGCTCGAAAAGGGCGACTGCAACCTGAATCCACCCGGCATCGGTTTCTTCGCCCTGCTGCGCGAAGATCTGCGCACCCACGACGGCGACCTGTTCGACCAGGGCTTCTGGGCCGTGGCGGTGCATCGCTTCGGCAACTGGCGCATGGGCTTTCGCTCGAAGCTTGTCCGCGCCCCGCTGACGTTGCTCTATCGCTTCCTGCACAAGTGGGTCGAATGGACCTGCGGCATCACGCTCCCGCAGATCACGCGCGTCGGCCGACGGGTACGGCTCTGGCACCACAGCGCCATGATCCTGCACGCCCGCTCGATCGGCGACGATTGCCATATCCGCCACTGCACGACCTTCGGCGTGGCCCGCACCCACCAGAACCGCGAGATTCCGGTCATCGAGGACCGGGTCGATATTGGCTGCGGCGTCTGCATCCTGGGTGACGTGGTCATCGGCCACGACAGCGCCATCGGTGCCAATTCCGTGGTGCTGATGGATGTCCCGCCGCATTCGGTGGCGGTCGGCGCGCCGGCGAAGATTATCAAGACGCGGAAGCCGCCCGTACCGACTCCGCAGGAAGAACCGGCCCCGCAGCCGGTGTCGTAGCCGTCGTGTGATGTCGGGTGGCACGTCCCTCGGTACTCCGAGGGCGTGCGGAACCCCGAA
>JAEUIF010000110.1 GCA_016795185.1 Planctomycetia bacterium
TCAGCTCCATGAAGTAGGCGATGCGATCGAAGGGCCGCTTGATCTGGCCGGAGCGGTCCTCGTCATAGACGATGTCGCGGCTGAGTTTCCCCAGGTTCAGATCGTAGACCAGTTGATAGTCGCGGGCTTCGGGCACCGTGGCCTCGACGCTGCCCGGCGGCGGAACCGGCCGGTTTTGCACGACGGCGGATGGCCGGGTTGCGGACGGCGACGCGGACGGACGCAGGAGGAGGTACGTCGTCAGCACGAGCAGGAGAAGCAGCGCCGCTCCGCCCGCGCCGGCAGCCAGGACCCAACGGCGGGGCAAACGCAGACGCGCCGGTGTCGCCGCAACTCGCGGGGCCGCCAGCGCCGCGGCGACCTCGCCGGGCGTCTGGTAGCGGTCGGCGGGTTTCTTGGCCAGCATCTTACGGACGATGGCCGCCACTTGGGACGGGACTTCAGGCCGCAGTTCCTGTATGTCCGGTGGTTCCGCTTGCTGGTGCCGCATCAGCTTGAGCGCCAGCGGCCCGCCGCCGAACGGCGGTTTACCGGTGAGCAGGTAGAAGAAGGTGCAACCCAGGCTGTAGATGTCGGCGCGGATGTCGGCACGGTGGAAGTCCAGGGCCTGTTCCGGCGACTGGTAATCGACGGTGCCGAGCGTCACCGCGCCGTCGGTGGTCAGAAACGCTTTCTCGCGCGCTTGCTTGCCGTCGCCGTGCAACCGGGCCAGCCCCAGGTCGAGCACCTTGACGACTTCCGGGCTGCCGTCGCCGCCGCTGACCAGCAGGTTCGACGGCTTGATGTCGCGATGCACCAGCCCGTGTTCGTGGGCATGCTGCAAGCCCAGCGCCGCCTGGCGAATGTAGTCGCAGGCGCGCTCCACGGCCAGCGGTCCCGAGCGCTGCACCAGGCGTTCCAGGTCGATGCCAGCGACGAATTGCATTGCCAGGTAGTGCGTCGCGCCGCACTCGCCGGCATCGAAGGCGTGAATGAGGTTCGGATGTTCCGGCAACTGGCCAGCGAGCTGGACTTCGCGCTGAAACCGGCTGAGCGTCTCGTGATCGGCCACGAGTTCGGGCCGCAGCACTTTCAGCGCCACGATCCGGCCGAGGCTGACCTGCCGCGCCTTGAAGACCTGGCCCATGCCGCCTTCGCCGACGCGCTCCAGGAGCAGATACGGTCCCAGCATCAGGGACGCCGCCTGCCCTTTCAGCAAGCGCTCGGCCTGGTAGTTCGTCACCCAGCCGCGCTGGAGCAGACCGACGACCAGCGCCTTGGAATCGGCGCAGCGCTGCTGCAACCCCGGCAGCGCCGCCTGCTGCTCGGGTTGCAGCAACGGCACCTCGGCAAACACGCGCACCAGATCGCCAAGGGCGGTCACCATGCCAACGGCTCCTCTTCGGGGAGAGGCCAAACGGAGCCAGCGGAACTGCATTGGTCCCATTACACTGTGACACGCCCATGCCGCAAAGGCCAACTGAATATCGCCAAGGAAAAGCAGGACGAACCAGGCTTCAAGGCGCTGAAGTGGGAGTGCCGGCGGACGATTGGACGGTGTTCGCACCGTTCGTAGTTCCGCCTTCAGGCGGTGAGTCGCTCGACCGCCTGAAGGCGGAACTACGAACGGTGCGACCCCCATTACTTCGCTGCCAATTCGATGCGCACCACGCCGTATACCAGAAACTTCGGCAACGTGAAGCGCATCCGTCCGCGTTCCTGCTCGACTTCGAGCCGCACTGGTTCCGGTGCTTCGGGGGATAGAAACCACGCCTTGCTGGCCGTGGTGCCGGCGGGCACCGCGAAGTTCGCCTTGATGCCTTCCACGGCAATGGGTTGTTCGTCGGCGATGCCCTTGCCGGGGTCGCGCGGCTTCATCGGTTCCTTCCGGTTGTAATTGATGAAGTGCAGGACCAGGCTGCGCCCGTCCGTCGTGCGGCTGGCACTGACACGCACCGTCTCGGGAGCGTCGAAACGGCTCAGGTTCGCTGCGGGTGGTTCGATGGCCGGCGGCACTTGCCAGACCTGGCGATAGCCCGCGAGGCGCTCGGGGGACGCGCTATCGTCCGGCAGGACATCGAAGAGCGCACGTTGATCCAGCAGATTCTGGCCCAGTTCCTTGAACTTCTCGACCGCGGCCACATCGCCTTGATGCACCCGGTTGCGCGGATAGAGCAGCACGGCCTCGGCATACGGCTTGGCCCCGCGATAGAGGGCATCGTGCTTCTCCAGGAACTGGTAGTAGCGGACGATTTCCCGGCGGGCTTCAGGGTCCTTGAAGCGCGTATAGAAGCCCATCGGCGCGCCGCCGTTGGCCGCCAGCTCGGCGATGGCGGTGCGGATGCGCGTCTGCTCGTATTTGCCCAGCACGAAGGGCTTGTTGTCGAACGCGCCGCGGATGTAGCGGGCTTGCAAGGTGCCTTCGCCCAGGTGCTTCGCCGCCAGGTCGGTGAAGTTGGCCGCGCCGCCCGTGCTGTACCAGAGATAGTCCTCGTCGCGGCCCCAGAGGTGCGCCGGCAGCAGACAACGCTCATCGCCGTTGATCTGGTTGAAGTTCCCCAGGTGGTTCCACTGCCCCAGGATCAGGTCGGACCTGAGCGACCGGGCGTAGCGCACGAAGACCTCGTCGAAAGCGTCCTTGGTCGCGATCTGCGAGAAGAGCAGCATTTCCCGGCGCAGCGGCGTCAATTGCTTCGGGTCGTGCCAGCCGACGATCTCCTTGAACTCATGCTTGGCC
>JAEUIF010000117.1 GCA_016795185.1 Planctomycetia bacterium
GCCGCGTTGTTCGTAGTTCCGCCTTCCGGCGGCGAGCGCCTCGCCGCCTGAAGGCGGAACTACGAACCGGGTTTCGCCACAGTCATTAGACGCAACAAACGGCGCATTCGTTCATCGACCATTCACCGGACGAAGGGATTATACGATATTCCGCGCGGCCACCCTATTTGCGGGCCTCGCAATGATGCTTCGGCTCGGCAATGCCGAGGTTGCGCCGGGCGATCAACTCCGCCACGATGCTGACCGCGATCTCCGGCACCGTCTGCGAGCCGATGTCGAAGCCCAGCGGCGCGTGGACGCGGTCAAGCGCGGCCTGAGAGATGTTTTTCGCCAGCAAGTCCTCGAAGATCAATCTGATCTTGCGCTTGCTACCGATCAGGCCGACGTAGCCGGCCTGGGTCTCCGCCAGGTGATACAGCGCCTCTTCGTCGTGGCCGTGGCCGCGCGTGACGATGATGGTGTAGAAAGTCGGTGTTAGCGTTCTGGCCAGGTCCGCGAGCGTCTGGCCGATATCGCCGACCAGGCGTCTTTTGGCGAGCGGAAAGCGTTCGGGACTGACGTAAGGCGCGCGATCGTCGAGTACCCAGACCTCGAAATCGACTTCCGCCGCCAGCTTGGCCACCGCCTGCCCGACGTGCCCGCCGCCGACGATCAACAGCGTGATGCGGGGCAGGACCGGCAAGTAGGCGATGCCCTGACGGAGCGCCGGGCGGGGCCGCTGGCCGAGCGGCGTCAGGTGTTCGCGCAGCGCGGCAGCCAAGCCCGCTTCACCCAGTTCGGCGACGAGTTCGCCCCGCGCGTCGAAGAGATAGCGGCTGCCGACCGATACGCCTGGCGTCTCGCCGACGACCACTGCCTCGGTGCAGCCCGTGCCCGCCTCGACGATCTCGCGAAAGCGGCGATAGTAGCCGCCGGCTGGCGGGCGCTGCCCGAGCGGGTCGGCGAGGATGGTCATGCGCCCACCGCAGATCAGGCCATCGTCCCAGCCGTAATCGTCGTCGAGGTTGAACGACAGGACTTCTGCCTGGCCGCCGCCTTCGGTCAGCACGCGCAGGGCGCGCTGCTTGACCTCGGCCTCGACGCAGCCGCCGCCCAGCGTGCCGCGCTGCGAACCATCCGGGAAGACCAGCATGGCCGCGCCGGCCTTCTGCGGGGTCGAGCCGCGCGTCTCGACCACGGCGCACCACACGCACGGCCGTCCCTGTTCCAGCGATCCGGTCACTTCGGCCAGCAGTTCGCGCATCGGGGGTGGGTCTCGGCGGTTGTAGGATGGGTCTCCGTCATCTTACCGCCAGCCGAACGGCAAGCAATGCTGCACGGTGACGGCCGTCGCGGCGCGGTCGCGGCTGGCATTTTTTGCTTGCCTTGCTCCCCGTGGACCGCGATAAAATCTTCTAACGGTATCCGGCAGGACTGCTGTCAAAAGCTGTGCGGGTTACCGTGTCAGCATCACTCGCTGCATCCCCACTACCTGCCATCGGACTAGCGCGCCCGCCGCGTGCCTTCGGTACGCGCCGCGGTCGAGCTTCGCCATCACCGGCCTTGCTCTATCTTGAGGGCCCTGCCATGCTGCGACTGGATGCGAAACGCCCGGCTTCGTTCTGCGATGGGCTGACCCGCCGCGACTTCTTACACGCCGGAGCGCTGGCACCGCTGGGTTTCACGTTACCTGACTTTCTCTGTGCTAAACCGCCAGCGGCCGGCAGTCGCGATAAGGACGTCAACTGCATCATGCTGTTCCTGGTCGGCGGCCCCAGCCACATCGACACCTGGGACCCCAAGCCGAAAGCGCCCGCCGAGGTGCGCGGGCCGTTCCAGCCCATCGCCACGTCCGTGCCGGGCATGCAACTCAGCGAAATTTTTCCGAAGATGGCCAAGCATGCCGACAAGTTCTCGCTCGTGCGCTCGGTCTACCACACGGCGACGGCGGTTCACGATACGGGCCACCAGATGATGCAGACGGGCCGGCTGTTCAGCGGCGGTGTCGAGCATCCGCATGCCGGCTGCGTGCTCGGCTTCCTCAAGGGGCAGCGCGGCGAGGTGCCCGCGCACGTCCTGATGCCCCGGCCCATCGGCCGCACCGGCGGCAACATGCCGCACGGTCAGAGCGCCGGCTACCTCGGCAAGCAGCACGACCCCTTCGTGCTCAATGCCGACCCGTCGGACACCAAGTTCAAGGTGCCCGACCTGCTGCCGCCGGACTACATCTCGGCGGTGCGTGCCGAACGCCGGCAGAAGTTGCGCGACGCGGTGGATGGCGCGGTTGAATCCTTCGAGAAGAGCGCCGCCGCCAAGCAACTCGACGACAACTTCAACCTGGCCTATCGACTGATGTCGTCCCCGCAGGCCCGCGAAGCCTTCGCACTGGACCAGGAATCGCCGGCGATGCGAGACCGCTACGGCCGCACGCGCTTCGGCCAGTGCTGCCTGCTGGCCCGCCGGCTGATCGAGCGCGGCGTGCGCTTCGTCACGGTCAACATGTTCGAGACCGTCTTCGACGAAATCACCTGGGACATTCACGGCTCGAAGCCGTTCACCGATATTCAGGAAATGTCCAAGGTCGTGGTGCCGAGCTTCGACCAGGGGTACAGCACGTTGCTCGAAGACTTGCAGGAACGCGGCCTGCTCGCGACGACGATGGTCACGGCGCTGGGCGAATTCGGCCGCACGCCGAAGGTGAACCCGGCCGGCGGACGCGACCACCATCCGGGTGTCTGGACCATCCTGATGGGCGGCGGCCCGCTCCAGGGCGGCCGGATCGTCGGCGAATCGGACGAACTGGGCTACACGCCCAAGACCAAACCGGTGACGCCCGGCGAAGTGGCCGCCACCATCTACAAGGGCCTGGGCCTCGACCCGCACCACGAACTGAATGGCCCGCAGAATCGCCCGCTGCCGCTGGTCGACTACGCCCTGCAACCGATCGGGGAACTGTTCTAATGCCTGGACCTGGCACGTCGATTGACTTCGTTCAACGCCTGAAGGAGATCGACTTGTTTTTTGAGGGTCGCGGCAAACAGCACCGGACGATGCGCCGACTGGTCCAGAATCTGGACAAGGCCGGCATCGCCTATGCCATCGTGGGTGGCATGGCGGTCAACGCGCATGGCCACGAACGCACCACCAAGGACGTAGACATCCTGTTGACCGCAGACGGCTTCAACGCCTTTCGGAAGCGTTTCGTACCGAAGAGCTACGACCCCGTGGAGGGATATCCGCGACGTTTCTGGGACCGGCGCCATCAGTGTTCGTTCGACATCCTCGTGACGGGCTTGTTTCCGGGCAGCGGCAAGCCAGGGCCGATCAGCTATCCGGACCCCAGCGAGGTCAGCGAAATCATCCAGGAAATGCACGTTGTCAATCTAAGCACCCTTATTCAGCTTAAATTAGCCGCGCGCCGCCACGGCGACTTCTACGACGTGCATCACCTGATTCGTGCTCACGATCTGGATGAGAAATTCCTGAAGAAGCTTCACCCAGCGGTGCGTCAGGATTTCATCGAATGCCTGGAAGAAAAACGGCGGGAGGATGAATACGAAGTCCGCCAAAACCGCATGCTCGAAAAGAAACTGAAAGAACTCGAACGAGATTCGTGAAGTACCGTTTCCGAATCTCGGCATGGAGTGACTGCATAATGAGAACTCAGCTTTGGCTTTCGCTCTGCCTGCTGGCCAGTAGCTCCGGCGTCGTCCGCGCTGCGGAACTTCAGTTGCAGCCGGCCGACGTGGCGCTCACCGGCCCTGGCGCGACGCAGCGAATGCTTGCCGTCGCCGTGGAGGGCAAGCAGGTCGTCGGCGACCGCACGGGGCAGGCGAAGTTCACATCGTCGAACCCGGCCGTGGCCAACGTGACCGAAAGCGGCGTGGTGCAAGCCGTCGGCGACGGCGTGGCGACCATCACGGCGGCGCATGAGGGCCAGCAGGCGAGCGCGAAGGTCAAGGTGACGAAGACCCAGGAACCCGCTGCCGAGAGCTTTCGCAATCAAATCATTCCGATCCTGACCCGCAACGGCTGTAACTCGGGTGCGTGCCACGGGGCGCTGGCCGGCAAGGGGGGGCTCAAGCTGTCGCTGCGCGGCTACGATCCGGAGGCGGACCACTTCGCGTTGACCCGCCAGGCCGGGGCGCGGCGCATTGACCGCCAGGAACCGGCGAAAAGCCTACTCTTGCGCAAGGCAACGCTGACGATGGACCACGGCGGTGGATTGAAGATCGAAGCCAATTCACGCGATTTCCAGGTGCTGGCCGACTGGATCGCCCACGGCGCGCCGGGCCTGCGCGCCGATGAGCCGCGCATCCAGCGTCTGGAAGTCTTCCCGGCCGCCGCCACGCTGAAGCCCACGGATGGCCTGCAAATCGTGGTGCGCGCCTGGTACTCCGACGGCCGCTCGACGGACGTGACGCGCTGGGCCAAGTTTTCCAGCAGCGAGGAACTGGTCGCCAAGGTCGATGAGCACGGGCAGGTGAAGGTCGCAGGGCACGGGGAGGCCGCCATCGTCGTCTGGTATTCCGACCTGGTGGCCGCCAGTCAGATTACTTCGCCCTTCGCGGGCAGCGACCGGTTGGAGCAGCAGCTAGCGCAATCCCCGCGCCACAATTACATCGATGAACTGGTGCTGGCCAAGCTCAGGGCGCTGCGGATTCCGCCCTCGGGCGTGAGCAACGACGAGGAGTTTATCCGCCGCGCGTTTCTCGACGCGGCGGGCATTCTGCCCACGCCCGACGAGGTGGAGAAATTCCTGGCCGATTCGGCTGCGGACAAGCGTGCCCGGCTGATCGACGCCCTGTTGCAGCGGCCCGAGTTCGTCGATTACTGGACCTACAAATGGTCGGACATGCTGCTAGTCTCCACGCGCCGTCTGCCGCAGCCGGCGGCGTGGTCGTTCTACCAGTTCGTCCGCCAGAGCGTGGCGAGCAACAAGCCGTGGGACCGCTTCGCCCGCGACATCCTCACCGCCTCCGGCAGTAACTTGCAGAACGGCGCGGCCAACTACTTCGTGCTGCACAAGGACGTGACCGACCTGACCGAGACCACCGCCGTGACGTTCCTCGGCATGTCGATCACCTGCGCCCGCTGCCATAATCACCCGCTCGAAAAATGGACGCAGGACCAGTACTGGGGCATGGCCAGCCTGTTCGCCCGCGTGGCCATCAAGAACGGCGACCGTTCCGGCGAGGTCACCGTGCAGGCCCAACCCAGCGGCGATATTCCGCACCCGCGCCGTGGCGAAGCCATGCCGCCGACGCCGCTCGACGCGAAGCCCCTCGCGGCGAGCAGCGTGCAGGACCGCCGGGCCTACTTCGCCGACTGGCTGACCGCACCGGAGAACCCGTACTTCGCCAAGGCACTGGTCAACCGCGTCTGGCGCAACTTCATGGGCCGCGCCCTGGTCGAAGCCGAGGACGACCTACGGCAGACCAATCCGCCCTCGAACCCCGCATTGTTCGACGCTTTGGCGAAGGACTTCACGACTCACCAGTACGATGTGAAGCACTTGATCCGCGCCATCATGAACTCGGCGGCGTATCAGCGTTCGTCGAAGCCGCTGCCCGAGAATGCCGCGGACGACCGCTTCTATTCCCGCTACCTGATCCGCCGCCTGTCGGCCGAGGTGATTCTCGACGCCTACTCGCAGGTGACCAAGGTGCCAACGCCGTTCAACCAGGTGCTGCAAGGTACGGCGGGCGGGTTTAACAACTACGCCGGCTACCCGCTGGGCACCCGCGCCTTGCAGTTGCCGGACGCCCAGGTGGTGTCGCAATTCCTCGATTCGTTCGGCCGCCCCGATCGCAGCGTGGCCTGCTCGTGCGAACGGCAACAGGATTCGAGCGTCGGCCAGGCACTGCACATCAACAACGGCAAGACGCTCAACGACAAGCTGCGCGCCAAGGGTTCGCGCCTGGACGACTGGTTGACGGAGAAGATCGACGACGAGGAAGCCGTCCGCCGAATTTTCCTGCTCGCGCTCTGTCGCAAACCGACACCGGCGGAGCAAGACAGGGTTATCAAACTGATGCAAGAGGCCGCCGCGGCGCAGGCGCCCCGCCGCGAAGTGCTCGAAGACCTGGTCTGGTCCGTGCTGAGCGGCAAGGAATTCCTGTTCAATCGTTGATGAGAGGGATGGCAATGACGAGTCCGAAAGCGGTGGTTTGGGTGGGCGTGCTCCTGCTGGGCGGCCACGGCACGGCGCGGGCGGCAGACCCCGCACCGAACTATGCGAAGGACATCAAGCCGCTGCTGATGAAGTACTGCACGGAATGCCACGGAGCGAAGCAGGCCAAGGCCGGCGTCCGGCTGGAATCGCTCGCCGACATCATGAAGGGCGGCAAGAAAGGCGCGCTGATCGTTGCTGGTAAACCGGACCAGAGTCTGCTGGTGCGCACCATGACCGGCCAGGCCAAGCTGATGCCGCCGAAGAACTATGCGAGCAAGCCCACCGGTGCCGAGATTGACAAGATCAAAGCCTGGATCGCCGCCGGCGCGAAGGACGACGACAAGGCAGCTTTCCTGGACCAACCGATGGGTGCGCCGGCGGTCCAGGTCGCTTCCGACCTCCCGCTCTGGTTGCTGACCTTGCTGGACGAAGCAACGAACCCACACTGAGACAATAATCTCCGGGCTGGGGCGAATAGCTCTTCGATTAGCCCCAACCGGGAGATCGTGTTTCAATCCGTGGAGGTTCGCCATGCAGCCACCCGACCAACCACCGTCCGGTTTCGATCCGTCCGCTTTCGATTTCAGCCCGTCGCCCGACTCGCTGGCCGCCCGCATGGCCGAAGAGCAGCAGAGGAACGCCAACAGCGAGTCGCCTCTCGGCGAGATCGCCGACATCGGCGCCGATCTGGCCATTGAAGGCACTGGCGCGGTCATCGAGGGTGCCACCGAAGTGGCCAGCGCCGGGCTGGAAATCGGCGGCGAGGTGCTCGGCGGCGTTGCCGAGGTAGCCGGCGGCTGCTTCAGCGGCTGCTGCGTGCTGCTCGTGTTCCTGTTCCTGGGCGCTTCGACCGTCCTGGCTTACGTCTGGTAACCTCGCCCGGAGAAAATCGCGATGAGGGGACTTCGCCAAGCAT
>JAEUIF010000187.1 GCA_016795185.1 Planctomycetia bacterium
GCCATCGCACCATCGAGACGCTCAACCGCGACCTGCAAGGCAAGGTCGAGAAAATTTCCGAGCAGCAGCGGCGCATCCTGGCGCTGCAAAGCCAGCTGCGGACGGCCGCCAACGGCCAGACTACCGCCAACGGCGAGGACCGCAAGAAGGATGACACCGCCATCCTCAACGGCCACACGCCGACCGACGGCCCGCCCTTGGCGGCCACCTACGTCGGGTCCAGCGCCGTCGTGCAAAAGCTGTTGCAACTGGTGAAGAAAGTGGCGCAGAGCCCGTCGGCCGTCCTGCTGCGCGGCGAGAGTGGCACCGGCAAGGAACTGCTGGCGCGGGCCCTGCACGAGCACAGTCCGCGTGCCGGCAAGGCGTTCGTCAAGGTCCACTGCGCCGCCCTGTCGGCGGGTTTGCTCGAAAGCGAGTTATTCGGCCACGTCAAGGGCGCGTACACCGGCGCGCACCGCGACAAGGTCGGTCGTTTCGAGCTGGCCAACGGCGGTACTCTGTTCCTCGACGAAATCGGCGACATCAGCCTGGAAGTGCAGACCAAGCTGCTGCGCGTCTTGCAGGAAATGACCTTCGAGCGCGTCGGCTCCAGCGAGCCGGTGCAGGTGGATGTGCGCGTGGTGGCGGCCACCCATCAAGACCTCGAAGAACTGATCCGCCAGGGCAAGTTCCGCGAAGACCTGTTCTACCGTTTGAACGTCATCTCGATCCCTGTGCCGCCGTTGCGGGAGCGCCGCGAGGACATCCCGGAACTGGCCCTGCACTTCCTGCGGCTGTACGCCCAGCGGGCCGGACAAACGGTCAACCAGATGGACGACGACGCCCTGGCCGCCCTGAAGGGCCATCCCTGGCCAGGCAACATCCGCCAGCTGGAGAACGTCATCGAGCGCGCCGTGGTCGTGGCCGATGGGCCGACCATCACCTTGCAAGACCTGTCGGCCGAGGTCGCCATCGGCCTGGACGGCGCGGGCAAACCGACGCCGCGTACCCGGCCGACGCCCATGAGCGGGCGCTCGCGGCGCGAGGAACGCGACCGCCGCGAGAAGGAAGAACTGGTGCGCGCGCTCGCCCAGGCGTCCGGCAACAAGGCGGAAGCAGCCCGGGCGCTGGGCGTGGCCCGCAGTACCTTGCTGTCCAAGCTGAAGAAGTTCGGCTTGAGTTAGGACCGCTCGCCGCTTCGCACCCACCCAGCGCTGTTCCGACTCGGCAATCAATCTCCAAAAAAGCTGATGGCTGATGGCTGAGAGCTATCAGCTATTCTTGAAAGAGATTCGGCGGATCGACGGCGATTCGGAGAAGTGTCTTCGCTGGAGGCTCCACCATGCGCGGCCTAATCATAGCGGCATTGCTGATGGCACTGCTTACCGGCGGCTGGCTGCTCGGCCAACCGGCGACGCCACCGTTCTACACCGATAAGTCCAAGCTGCTGCAATACCTCGACGCCGACCGCCGGATGCAGCCGATCCGCACCGCAGAGGACTGGCCGAAACGGCGCGCCCACGTCCTGGCCAACATGCAGCGGGTGATGGGACCGCTGCCGGCGCTGTCGCGCCGCGTGCCGCCCGAAGTCGTGGTCCAGGAAGAGGTCGCGCTCGACAAGGTCGTGCGCAAGAAGCTCACCTTCCTCGTCGAGAAGGATGACCGGCTATCCGCGTACCTGCTGCTTCCCAAGGAACGCAAGGGGCCGGCCCCGGCGATGCTCGCGCTGCACCAGACGACGCGCGTCGGCAAGGGCGAACCGGCGGGACTGGCCGGCAACCCGAACCTGCATTACGGCCTGGAACTGGCCGAGCGCGGCTACGTCGTGCTGGCCCCGGACTATCCCGGCTACGGCGACTACGCCCTCGACGTCTACGCCAAGGGCTACGACAGCGGCACCATGAAGGGCATCTGGAACCACATGCGCTGCGTGGACCTGCTGCAATCCTTGCCCGAGGTGGACGGTGATCGCATTGGGGTCATCGGCCATTCACTCGGCGGACACAACTCGCTGTTCGTCGCCGCGTTCGACGAACGGTTGCAGGTGGTCGTCACCAGCTGCGGCTTCAATTCGTTCTTCAAGTACAAGGACGGCAACCTGGCGGGCTGGAGCCACCAGGGCTACATGCCGAGGATCGCCGCGGAATTTGGCCGCGACCCCAAGCAGATGCCCTTCGATTTCACGGAGCTTCTCGGCGTGCTCGCGCCGCGTGCTGTCTTCATCAACGCGCCGTTGAAGGACAGCAACTTCGAGGTGTCCGGCGTCCAGGATTGCGTGACGGCAGCGATGCCGGTCTACGGGCTGTTCCACGCGCGCGAGCAACTGTTCGCTTCGTACCCGGACGCCGGCCATGAATTCCCGCCGGCAGTGCGGCAGACAGCCTACGGATATATCGACCGCGCGCTGCGGCCGCGCCCGACGTTCACCCGTCTGGTCGCGCACTGGGACCAGTACGGCGATCCGGACTACCTGAAGTTCATCGAGGAAGCCCGGCCCGAAGTGGCGCAGGTCGGCTTCTACGGCGCGCACTTCTGGAGCCTGGCGCACACGCCGCAGTACAAGGGCTACCCCGCGCACTTCCCGGTGCAAGGGCTGGCCGAGTGCGGCCAGTGGTTCGAGAAGCTGAACCGCGAACTGCACAAGCGGAAAGCGAAGGCGGTGGGCCATTTCAATGTCGGCTTTCTGGTCGGCGATCCGGACGGCCCGCAGGGGCCGCGCGGCTTTTTCAAGTTCTACCGCGACCTCTGGGACGAAAAGGAACTGGGCAAGAAGCCCACGGCCAACCCGCTCGATCTTCTCGAAATGAACGCCGGCGGCACGCCGCGCACCACGAACACCTACAGCATTGGCGGGATGAAGGAATATCATGCGTGCCTCAACAATCCGCACTGGCGGGCGGTGCTGAAAGCCTGGGCGAAACGGGGCATCGAGCGCGGCGTCGATGGCTACATCATCAACTACTTCTATCGGCACGATTGCCTGTGCGAACACTGCCAGGCCGGCTTCAAACGGCACCTGACGGAGCGCTACTCTCCGG
>JAEUIF010000199.1 GCA_016795185.1 Planctomycetia bacterium
ATCCACCGAGGCGCGCCGGCCCCACGCCGGCCGCCCGTCTAGCGAAAGGCGGTTAATCCTCATGGCCAGCGAGAGCATCCACGACAAGCTGGACCGCGTCCGCAAGCCGCGCGTCCACATTACGTATCAGGTCGAAACCGAAGGGGCGATGGTCGAGAAGGAACTGCCCTTCGTGGTTGGCGTGCTGGGCGATTTCTCGGGCAACCCGACGCAGCCGCTCAAGCCGCTCAAGGACCGCAAGTTCATCCAGATCGACCGCGACAACTTCAACGACGTGATGGCCCGCATGACGCCGGGACTCAATATCCGCGTCGAAAACACCCTGCAAGGCGACGGCAGCGAACTGGCCCTCCAGATGAAGTTCAACTCGATGGAAGACTTCGAGCCGGGTCAGGTCATCCAGCAGATCGAGCCGCTGCGCAAGCTGCTCGAAACCCGCAACAAGCTCCGCGACCTGCAAACCAAGGTGGACCGCTCCGAGGGTCTGGAAAGCCTGCTCGAACAGGTGCTGCAAAGCACGGATCAGTTGCAGAAGCTGGGCAAGGACCTGGGCGTCGAGGACAAGTCCGGCAAACCCGCTGAGGAGGCGAAGTAATGGCCGCTGAACCACAAGCCGCAGGCGCCCCGGCTGCCGCCGCGGCGGGCGAAAAAGCCGAACTCAGCCTGCTTGATCAGGTCGTGGCCGCCACCAAGCAGACCGAGCGGTCGCGGGCCGAAGACCTGATGCGCACGCTGACCGAAGAGGCCATGCGCGGCACCGTCACCTGGAGCAAGAACGTCAACAAGACGCTCTCGGCCGCGATGAGCACCATCGACGCCGCCATCTCCAAGCAACTCGCCGCCGTCATGCACAACCCGGACTTCCAGAAGCTGGAAGGCACCTGGCGCGGCCTGCACCACCTGGTCATGAACACCGAGACCAGCGCCCAGCTGAAGCTGAAGGTGCTGAACGTCTCCAAGAAAGACCTCTTCAAAGACCTCGACAAAGCCGTCGAGTTCGACCAGAGCCAGTTGTTCAAGAAGCTCTACGAGAACGAGTTCGGCTCGCCCGGCGGCGAGCCTTACGGTTCGCTAATCGGCGACTACGAGTTCACCAATCACCCCGAAGACGTCGAACTGTTGAGCAAGGTGTCGAACGTGGCAGCGGGCGCGTTCTGCCCGTTCATCTCGGCGGCCGACCCCAAGCTGTTCGGCTTCGAGAACTGGACCGAACTGGCCAAGCCGCGCGACCTGGAAAAGATCTTCGACACTATCGAATACACGAAGTGGAAGTCCTATCGCGATTCCGAGGACTCCCGCTTCGCCACGCTGGTGATGCCGCGCGCCCTGGCCCGGCTGCCCTACGGGGCCGCGACCAAACCGATCGAGGAGTTCAACTACGAGGAAGTCGAACTCGACGCCAAGGGCCGCGCCAAGCCAGTGCCCCACGAGCACTATTGCTGGATGAACGCCGCCTACGTGCTCGGCACCAAGCTGACCGACGCCTTCGCCAAGTACGGCTGGTGTACGGCCATCCGCGGCGCGGAAGGCGGCGGCAAGGTCGAAGGACTGCCGGCGCACATCTTCACCAGCGACGACGGCGACCCCGACCTGAAGTGCCCCACCGAAATCGGCATCACCGACCGCCGCGAGGCGGAACTGAGCAAACTCGGCTTCCTGCCGCTGTGCCATTACAAGAACACCGACTACGCCGTCTTCTTCGGCGCGCAGACCACGCAGAAGCCCAAGAAGTACGACAAGCCGGAAGCGACCGCGAACGCGGCCATTTCCGCCCGCTTGCCCTACATGATGGCGACCTCGCGCATCGCCCACTACCTGAAGGTGATGGCGCGCGACAAGATCGGCTCCTTCATGGAAGTGAGCGATTGCGAGGATTGGCTGAACCGCTGGATCAAGCGTTACGTGAACAGCAATCCGGGCGCGGGCCAGGAGATGAAGGCCAAGTTCCCGCTGGCCGAGGCCAAGGTGCAAGTGAAGGAAATCCCCGGCAAGCCGGGCTCCTACAACGCCGTCGCCTGGCTGCGGCCCTGGTTGCAGTTCGAGGAACTGACGACCTCGCTGCGCATGGTGGCCCGTATTCCGCAGCTGGGGAAGTGAGTCCAATGTTGATTTCTCGTTTTTTACCGCGAAGCGGTTGTTCTCCACAGCCCAGGGTCGCGCAGCGCACCCTGGGGACCGAGACAAAGACCTTGGGTCTACCCCGCAGGGGTTGGACAAGGCCGGCGGTCACGGTCTGTACAACCGCTTCGCGGTAGGCGCAATCAACACGACTGTATACCCAGGGTGCGCTGCGCGACCCTGGGCTGTGGAGTACAACCGCTTCGCGGTAAATACAGTTCATCAACGAACTGCCACACCGACAGTTTCTCCCTTCTGGAAATCAGATGGACTCCCGTGCGTCATCCGCTGAGCCTCGGCCGACTGTCTGGACGACGGACAGTCCCGCCGTTGCGGAGACGCTGCCACTTGCTCCTGCTCCCAGCCTGCTCGACGAAGTGCTGGCCGCCACGTCCTCTAAGACGGCACGGCCGGCGACTCCCGGACGCCTCGATCAGTTCCTGCACGAAAAATCGCTCATCGACGCCCTGCACCTCTGGCTCGGTTCACTCGAAGAGTTGCGCGGGCCGGACGCGCGGCGCAAGCTCTCGCAGCGGCTGGCGCGCGACGTGGCGACCCTGGACCGCTGCCTGTCCGACCAGACGAACGCCGTGCTGCACCATCCCAAATTCCAGAAGCTCGAAGCCTCCTGGCGCGGCTTGCAATACCTCGTCGAGCAGGTGCCGGCCGGCGAGAACATCAAGGTGCGCGTGCTGTCCGTGAGCTGGGCGGAACTGGCCCGTGATGCCGAGCGTGCCCTGGAGTTCGATCAGAGCCAGTTGTTTCGCAAGGTTTACAGCGAGGAGTTCGGCACGCCCGGCGGCGAACCGTTCAGCCTGTTGCTGGGCGACTACGAGGTCCGGCATCGGCTCAGCGCGGATCATCCCATCGACGACCTGAGCCTGCTCGATTCGATCTCGCACGTGGCGGCGGGTGCGTTCGCGCCGTTCATCGCGGGCGCACATCCGAGCCTGCTCGACCTGACCAGCTTCACCGAATTGGAAAAACCGCTCGACCTGGCACGGACCTTCGAGCAGATCGAATATCTGAAATGGAAGTCGCTGCGCAACCACGAGGACGCGCGCTTCGTCGGCCTGGTGCTGCCGCGCGTGCTGATGCGGCTGCCCTACGACGACCAGACATCACGGATCGACGGCTTCAACTTCCGTGAGGAGGTCCATGCCGCCGACCGCCAGGGTTACCTCTGGGGTAGCCCGGTCTATGCTTTCGGCGCAGTGGTGGTGCGGGCCTTCGGGGATTCGGGCTGGCCGGCAGCCATTCGCGGCGTGGTGCGCGGTGAGACAACCGGTGGTCTGGTGACGGGCCTGACGACGCACGATTTCAACACCGATAAACCGGGTATCGCGCCCAAGTGCCTGACCGATGGCATCGTCACCGACGCGCAGGAAAAAGAACTGAGCGACCTGGGACTGATCCCGCTGTGCCATCTTCAGGACGCGGGCATGCTGGCCTTCTATAGCAATCAATCGATCCAGCAGCCCAGGCAGTACGACGAGACGGCGGCGACGGTCAACGCCCGCATCTCGTCGATGTTGCAGTACATGCTGTGCATCTCGCGCTTCGCCCACTACTTGAAGGTCATCAGCCGGGACAAGGTCGGCGCGTTCGCCGGAGCGACGGAGTGCGAGGACCACCTGCGCCGCTGGCTGTCGAACTACGTGAACTCCAGCGAAAACGCCAGCGCGCAGCTCAAGGCCCGCCATCCGCTGCGCGAGGCCAAGGTGCAGATTCGCGAGATTCCCGACCGGCCCGGCAGCTATCGCTGCGTGGCCCATCTGCGTCCGCATTTCCAGCTCGACCAGATGGTGACCAGCGTGCGCCTGGTGACCGAACTGACGCCGGGGCGGCGCGGTGCATGAACAATCATCGGAGTGGAGACGAACCATGACCCCGCAAGAATGCTACCAGGCAGGCCGGCTTCAGGAAGCTATCGCGTCGGCGACGGCGGCGGTCAAGGCGAAGCCCACCGACGCCGAGGCGCGCAACTTTCTCTGTGAAATGCTCTGCTTCGCCGGCGACTGGGAACGGCTCGACAAGCAACTCGACGTGATTGCCCACCAGGATCCCGACGCGATGGTCGGCGCAGCGCTCTTCCGCCAGTTACTGCGCGCCGAGATCGCCCGCACGCAGTTCTTTCACGAAGGCCGACTGCCCGACCTGCTCGACCAACCGCCAGCGGCCGTGCGCCAGGCCCTGGAAGCCTCGGTCATGCTGCGCGAAGGCAAGGCCGCGGACGCCGCGAAGTTGCTGGCGCAAGTCGAGGAAGAACGGCCGAAGGTCAAGGGCGTCTGCAACGGCAAGGCGTTTGAGGACTTCCGCGACTGCGACGACCTGCTCGCTCCAGTGCTGGAAGTCCTGACCAGCACGGGCAAGTACTACTGGATTCCGGTGGAGCGCGTCGAGTTGATCGAGTTCCGCGCCCCAGCTCGGCCGCGCGACCTGGTCTGGCGGCGCGCCCACATGATTGTCCGCGACGGCCCGGACGGTGAGGTCTACTTGCCGGCCAACTACATCGGTTCATCCGCCAGTCCGGACGAGCAGGTGCAACTCGGCCGCTACACCGAATGGAAGGGCGGCGAAGGACGTCCGGTGCGCGGTTTGGGACAGCGCACCTACATCGTCGGCGAGGAAGGGCGGTCGATCCTCGAACTGCAAAACGTGACGTTCGAGTCTGCCGCGACCGCGTAGGTCAGGCTTTCCAGCCTGACAGCAGTGTCAGCGACAGGCGAACAGTGCTGACGCGGGGGCCGGATTGGGGCGCGATAGTCAGGCTAGAAAGCCTGACCTACAAGAATCGACAAATACCGCATGGCCAAGCACAACGCGCAGAATCGGCCGTTTCTCCCCTCGGTGCTCGACCGGCTGCTCGACGACGCGCCCGAAGTCTCGAAAGAGACGCCGCTGTCGCGCAACCAGGTGCTGCGCGAGCTGAAGGAATCCGTGCGCCGCGACCTCGAAACGCTGCTCAACACCCGCATCCGCAACCTGCCCATTCACACCGGCGGGAAGGAACTGAAGCACTCGCTGGTCAACTACGGACTGCCCGACGTCAGCGGCACCTCGCTCGGTTCACCCAAGGAACGCGAGGAGTTCTGCAAGGTGGTGCAGGCGACCATCCAGCAATTTGAGCCGCGCTTCAAGGCCGCCAAGGTGCAATTGCTCACCAACACGGAACCCTTGGACCGCACGCTGCGCTTTCGCATCGACGCCCTGCTGCACGCCGACCCGGCCCCCGAACCGATCGTCTTCGACTCGGTGTTCCAGCCCGCGAACGAGCATTTCGAGGTGAAGGGGTCGAACGGATGAGTAGCGAGCTGCTGCCCTACTACAACCGAGAGCTGACCTACATCCGCCACCTCGCGGCCCAGTTCGCCCAGGAACACCCCAAGATCGCCGGCCGGCTACGGCTCGGGCCGGACACCAGCGAAGACCCGCACGTCGAACGGCTGATCGAGGCGTTCGCCTATCTCACCGCCCGCGTCCGCCACAAGATTGAGGACGAGTTTCCCGAAATCACCGAATCGCTGCTGGGCGTGCTCTACCCGCACTACCAGGCGCCGGTGCCGTCGATGGCCATCGTCCAGCTGCATCTCGACCCGGAACAAAACCAGCTGTTCACCGGCTACGAGGTGCCGCGCCACACCCCGCTGGAAACCGAGCCGGTCAACGGCGAACCGTGCCGCTTCCGCACCTGCTACCCGACCACGCTCTGGCCCATCGACCTGATGCTGGCCGAATTGAACAAGCCGCCGTTTTCCGCGCCCGCAACGCTGGAATCGCCGCGTGCCGCCGCCGTGTTGCGCCTGGTGCTGACTTGCCGCGATCCGAAGATCACGTTCGGCCAGCTGTCGCTATCGTCGCTGCGGTTCTTCCTCAAAGGACAACCGCAGCACATCTTTCCGCTCTACGAGTTCCTGTTCAACAACGCGCTTGAAGTGGCGCTGGCGAAAGGGCCGGGCGACGCCGCGCCCGTCGTGCTTGGCGCGGATTGCATCCGGCCCGTGGGCTTCGCGCGCGACGAAGGCATGCTGCCCTATCCCGCCCGCTCGTTCCTCGGCTACCGGCTGCTGACCGAGTTCTTCGCATTCGCGCCCAAGTTTCTGTTCTTCGACCTGGCGGGCATTCCCGCGGAAGCCCTGGCCCGCGCGGGCAATCGGCTGGAAGTCTTCATCTACCTCAGCCAGTCCTCGACCGAACTGGAACAGAACGTCTCCGCCGAAACGTTTCGACTGGGCTGCACGCCGATCGTCAACCTGTACCGTCAGCAGGCCGAGCCGATCCCGCTGACGCACACGGAACACGAATACCGCGTGGTCCCCGACCGTCGCCGGCCACTGGCCCATGAAGTCTATGCGGTCGAGCGCGTCAGCGCGGTCGGCCCCGACAATCAGCAACTGGAGTTCTTGCCGTTCTTTTCGGTCAAACACGGGCTGGAGCGCGAAGCCTGGCCGACCTACTGGCACGCCGCCCGGCGGGCCGCCGAACGCAGTGGCGGCGCGGGCACGGACCACGGCACCGAGGTCTATCTGTCGCTGGTCGATCTGGATTTTCAGCCATCCGGCAAGCCCAACTGGGTGCTGGATGTAGCCACCACTTGCTTGAATCGCGACCTGCCGCACCAGTTGCCCTTCGGCGGCGGGCAGCCGCGCTTGCAGATTAGCGAAGGTGGCGGCCTGGTCACGGACATCACCTGCCTGACGCCGCCGACGCGCACCCTGCGACCAGCGCGGCGCAAGGGCCTGCTCTGGCGGCTGATCTCGCACCTGTCGCTGAATCATCTGTCACTCGTGGGCGTCGAGGACCGGGCCGAGGCGCTGCGCGAAATCCTCAAACTCTACGACTTCACCGATTCAGCCGAGACGCGGAACATCATCGATGGACTGGTGCAGGTGAAGGCCCGGCACGTCGTCGGCCGGGCCGGCAGTCATGAGCGCGGCTTCTGCCGCGGCGTGGAAGTGAACGTCCAGTTGGACGAGGACCGTTTCACCGGCAGCGGGCTCTACCTGTTCGCCGCCGTGCTGGAACGGTTCCTGGGACTGTACACCACCGTCAATTCGTTTACCAAGCTGGTTGCCGCTGTGCGGGGGCGAGAAGGGGTGTTGCGTCGATGGCCGCCGCGGATGGGCGAGCGCGTCCTGGTCTGATCGACCAGCTGCTGCGCGAGCCGGAACGCTTTGATTTCTTCCAGGCCGTGCGCCTGCTGGAAGCCGCCGCGCGCGAAGCGGCGAATGGCGACCTGCGCCGCCAACGGCTGCCCGTCGGCTACGACCACGCGCCAGAGCGCGAGGTCGTCCACTTTCGCAATCACATTGCCCTGAGCTTTCCCGCCTCGGCCATCAGCCAGCTGAAACCCGCCAGGGGCAAGAGCGAGCGCGACGCCCTGCTCGAAATGGTCGTCACCTTCTTTGGACTCGCCGGACCGAATGGCGTCTTGCCGTATCACTACTCGGCGCTGCTGGTTCGCCGGATGCGGCAAAAGGACTCGTCGCTATCGGACTGGCTGGATGTCTTCCAGCATCGGTTGACCTCGCTCTTCTATCGTGCCTGGGAAAAGTACCGCTTGCCGCTCACCTTCGAGCGCAGCCGGGTGACTGGTCCCACCGCCCCGCCCGATCCGGTGACGTTGGGCCTGCGCAGCTTCGTCGGCCTGGGCGGGGTGGGATTGCAGCATCGCCTCGAACTTCCCGACGATGTCTTCCTGCACTACGCGGGCCTGTTCGCTCACTACCCCAAGTCGGCCATCTCGCTCGAACGTGCACTGGAAGACCACTTCGAGATACCCGTGCAGCTCCAGCAATTACTCGGCCAGTGGCTGCGCCTGGAGCCGGAAGACCTGTCGATGATGCCCCGGCGCGGGCAGCGCCAGGGCTGCAACAACCGGCTGGGCCGGAACTGCGTGGCCGGCGAGCGCGTCTGGGAGATTCAGAGCAAATTCCGTCTGCGATTGGGGCCGTTGACCTACACCCAGTTCTGCGACCTGATGCCCGGCGCGCCAGGTCTGCGCGCGGTTTGCCAGATGTCGCGCGTGTACGTCGGCCCCGAGTTGCAATTCGATGTGCGTCCGGTGCTGCTGCCGGCAGAGGTGCCCTGGTGTCGGCTGCAAGCGCAGGCCAACTACCGTCCGTTGCTGGGCCGCAATACCTGGGTGCGCTCGCGGCCGTTCACGCGTCCGGTCGATGATGCCGTGTTTTCCTGCGATGACCTTTGACCAACACCCTGCCAAACCGCAAGCGGCTTCCGGTCTTGCCGCTTGCGCGTTGCGGCGCGAGCCAGGCGCGAAAAAAACTCCTCGCGCCTTACATCCCGTTGAAACCCGCCGATGTCAGCGCCCGAAGTAACTACCAGCAAGTGCATCTGGGATGGTGCGCCTCGCGTACTCGAAAGGAGTCGGACGATGTTCGGTCGGAACCTGTTCCTTGCCGGCAGTGCCTGGACGGCCTGCGCGGCGCTGGCCTTTGGCGGCGACAAGCACAAGCACCACGTCGGCGATTGCTGCCCGGCGGACCGCACAGTCACGGTCAACGAAGTCAAGCTGGTCGAGGAGCAGGAACTGATCGCCGTGCCGCAGTTGCCGGTTCGTCCGGTGGTGACGCGCGTACCGATCATGGGCGTGGACATCGAATACAAGGAAGAGAAACGTTGCGTGACCGTCATGGTCGTCAAGCCGCGCGAGGTCGAGACCGAGGTTACCACCCTCGCCACCGTGCCGGAAACGACCGTGGACCCCTGCACGGGGAAGCTGTGCATCACGTACAAGCAGATTCCGATCTGCAAGACGGTCAAGACCACGGTCTACGAAACCGTCCCCGAAACGCGCGAGTACAACGTGCGGGTGCCGGTCGTTAAGCCCGTGGAACGCGCTGCCGACGTGACCACGCTGGCCGTGGATGAAGTGAGCGCTGCCGCCACGCTGACCCGCTTGCAGGTCATCCAGACTCCCAACGAAGTGACGATTCCCGCGCCACCTTGCACGGTCGGCTGCGTGCCGGAAGCGCCGCACTGCCCACGGTAAGGAACGCGGTTCGCAGCTTTATTTCGGCGTCCGCCCTTCTTGTTCCGCCAGGGCGGCATCGTCGTCGCGTGTCCAGAGGTCCGCGCGGCGCAGAAACTGCTTGAGCGCTGCCTTGACCAGCGCCGTCATGGACTTGTTGCTGCGCGCCGAATGCTGCTGCAACTTGTCCCGAAAAATCTCCGGCAGCCGAATCATGAACGGGCTACGGTGCCGGTCCTTCCGGCGGTGGTCGTCGTGGTCGCTCATGCCAGGTCCATCATGCAGCACGGATGCCAAATTCGTGAGAAAAGTTTGGTTCATGGTGCACCGGGTAAACCGTTCGTGATTGCAAGGCGCCGCTGGATAACCACCCGGCTTGATATTTCGGCCGGGGCCGGCTAGCATTATTGCAGCAGGCAATGCGGCCGTGCTGGCGAGCGCCAGTACGGCATTTTTTTGCGCGGCCGGTCGATCATGTCGAAAACCATTTTGATCGTGGAGGACAACGCAGCCACGCGCGACGGCCTGTCCGCACTCTTGCGGGCGCACCACTACGAAACCGTTCTTGCGGCCAACGTGGACGAAGCGCTGTCATCTTGCCGGAATGGCTTGTCGCCGGCGCTGATTCTCCTCGACATGATCCTGCCGGGCTCCGATGGCTGGAAGTTCATCGAGCAGCGCAAGCGGGACCGCCAACTGGCGAGTATTCCTTTCGTGATCGTTACCGGGCTGGGCATCGCCAGCGAGGCTTGGGCATTGGACCTGGGCGCCGCCGCCCTGGTGCGTAAGCCCATCAATATCGATACACTGCTGGAGCGCGTGCGACAGCTGGCCGCCGACTCGCCGGGAACGCCTGGTTCCTAGGTGCCGCGCAGCCCCAAGGCATTCGGTGCGCAAGGCGGCGACAATGGCCAGGCAGTCCGCGTTCGTCAAGGGCCGCAGGAACAACGCCCCCACACGGCAGCAGCCCTCCGACTCGGGCACCACGTTCCGGAAACAAACGGCCTTCACCAGCGCGCCACCGTGCAGCGGATGGATCAGTTCTACCAGTGCCAGCTGGTCGACGGCCATCGTGCCGTCGAAGCGCAGGCCAAGCCCGTGCGTGGACAGGTCGCACACGCGCGCTCTCCAGGTCGTCGCGCCGATCATCACCTTCAGCACCCTCGGCGACTCAGCGCACGCATGTCGGGGCTGAGTCCGGCGTTCAGTCAGCGGCGCAACAATGGAATGCGGCGACATGCGGCAACTCCTCGAACGGCGCGCACCTCGAACCCTCAGGCGCGGAATGCGCCACCACGGATCAAGCGAGACACCATAAGGAACGCAACGCACGCCCATCGGCGCGCACGTTTCGCGCGGATTGTTGCTCAGTGGTTTCAACCGCCAGGCACGATGCCGGGTGGCAGGGACTCGATGTGGGCGGCCACGTCGCCCGGGCGCGTCAGCCAGATGGCATCGCGTTGTTGACCGATATGGGCCAGGGCGCGGCGCAACTGCCGCAGGCGGAACGGCTGGCCGACGATGCACGCATGCAGCGCGATGCCGAAGACCAGGGGTTGCCGTTGCGATGGGTCGCGCATTTCGTCGAAGTTGTCCGCGATCATGTCGGCGAACTCCGTGGCGCTGGCGCGGTTGACCACGATGGCCGGGATGTCGTTGATTTCCTGCGGATAGGGGACTGACAGCAACCGGCCGGCGCGGGTCTGGAACCAGATGGGCTGGTCGTCGCAGCACCAGTGCAGGCAGTAGCGGTAGCCGGCCTCCCGGATCAGGTCCGGCGTCTGCCAACTCTGGGAAATCCACGGTCCCAGCCAGCCGGCGGGCGCTCGGCCTTCGTGCTGCGCGATCGTGCGGGTCGTTTCGTCGATCAGGAGGCGTTCTTGATCGGGCGGCAGACTGCCCTGGCGCTCCGCGTTGGTCCGGCCGTGAGCCACGATTTCATCGCCGCGCTGGCGGAAGGCGGCCATCACGGCGGGGCAGTAGTCGTAAAGCGTGGTATTGACCAGCACCGAGGCCGGCAGCTGTAATTCTTCAAACAGTTCGAGCAAGCGCCAGACGCCGACGCGGTTGCCGTAATCCCGCCAGGCGTAGTTCAGCACATCCGGTTGCGGGCCGCCGGGAGCCAGTTCCTCGCCGAGCCCATCGCCGAAAGCAAAGTGCTCCAGGTTCAGCGCCAGATAGACGGCCAGACGTTTGCCCTGCGGCCAGCGGTAGTCGGGGCGCGCATTGATGGCCGAATACGCATACCGGCCGTGATCGGGAAGCATGGTTCAATCCTTGTTGATCTGAAGGGACGCAGCCGACCGCGATATGCTGGCGAACGGCGTTCAGTCGAGCAACTCGCCCAGTTCATCCTTGAGGCGGCGCAGGACCCGCGACTTGGCCTGGCGAATGGCGGCGGGCGACACGCCCAGGTCGGCGGCAATGACAGCGGGGGCATGCCCCTCAACGGCCGCTCGCCAGAAGGCCGTCCAGGTGTTCGGCTCAAACTCGCCCCGCACCAGTTCCAGGGCCCGTTGAAACAGGCCCTGTATTTGCTCGGCCGGTTCTTCCGGCAACTCTTCGTCCGGCTGGGGTACCTGTTGCAAGCGTTGGTGGGCGTCGGTGCCGCCCTGGGCCTCCGGGCGCTGCTCCCGGCGGCGATAGTGGTCCTGTATTTTGTGACGGGCGATGCCGCGCAGCCAGCCGCGAAAGGTGCCACCGTCTCGGCCATGCTTGTAGCGTTCCAGTCCGGCGGCGACGGCCTGAAACACTTCCTGCTGCACGTCGTCGCTGTCCGCGGCCTGCACGCCCCACTGCCGGCACCAGTAGTCGACCAGCGGCACGTACAGTTGCAGCAAGCGCCGCCAGGCGTCCGGATCGCGCAGCCGCACCCGTTGCAACAAGGTCACGGACGTCGGTTGCTGCTCGAAAGCCACGAAACACCCCGCGCACCCAGTTGCTGTCACACGCGCACGATATGCTGTAGTCTAGGACCAGGGTGCGTCGGGTGGACGCTTTTTCCAGGAAGCCAGCGCCTGGAGCGTTCGGGAGGCCGAGGTGAGGGGCGCACAGCAGGCGTCCGACCCTTCGAGCCAAGGAATTTTCGTTGGGCGCGGAGGTGCGAAAACCCCAATGTTTTGCCACTGCGCGCCAAATGACTCTTGGCACGGAGTGGCAAAAACCCCAGTGTTTTGCCACTCCGTGCCAAATGGCTCCCGACCTCGAATTGCCCTTGAACGACCGCATCCCGGTTTGGCACACTCCAAAGAAACTCCGGCATCGCGCTGGAACAGCTGCAAGTCCGCCCGAAGCGGTCACCGACCCCTGACCTCCAGGCTGGCCATGAAACTGGCGGACAAACCTCGAAACCAGCGGCGGCGCTCGCCATCGCGTTTCGCCGGTCTGCCGCGTGGAAGGTACAGACCATGACCGCGACCGCATGCCCCAGCGTCCGGGAACTGCTGGCCTTTCAGGTCGGCGACCTGGATGAGTTTGCGCTGGTTCAGGTCGCCGACCACCTGGAAGCCTGTGCGCGCTGCCAGGCCACTGCCCAGGAACTGGACGGTACGACCGACGGCGTGCTGAGCGGCCTGAAGGGCCTGGCTGGGGCCACCCGCGCGCCGGCGCTGCCGCCGGCGCGCGACGAACGCTACCAATCGCTGCTGACGCGTCTGGCGCAGCTGCCTGTCGCCGCGATGCCGGCCGTCAGCGAATCGCTGGGCTTCCTGTCGCCGCCCGAATGTCCCGACGACCTCGGTCGCCTGGGGCAGTACCGCGTGCGGCGCGTGCTGGGACAGGGCGGCATGGGGTTGGTGTTCGAGGCCGAGGACACCGATTTGCAGCGGGCCGTGGCCCTGAAGGTGCTACGTCCGCACCTGGTTCCGGAGCCCGAATCTCGTCAGCGGTTCCTGCGCGAAGCCCGCGCGATGGCAGCGCTCCGCAACGAACATGTCGTCACGGTCTATCAGGTTGGGCAGGTCAACGACGTGCCCTTCCTCGCGATGGAACTGCTCGACGGCGCTTCGCTCGAGGATTGGCTCGACCGGCTGCAGCGGCCGACGGTCGCGCAGCTACTGCGCCTGGCACGGGAAACCGCGGCCGGGCTGGCTGCCGCCCATGCCGTGGGTCTGGTGCATCGCGACGTGAAGCCGGCTAACATCTGGCTGCAACGCGCGGAGGCAGACCGGGTCTGGGTCAAAATCCTGGACTTCGGACTGGCCTGCGCCGCCGTGCAGGATGTGCGTTTGACCGGCCGGGGCTATGTGCTGGGCACGCCGGCCTACATGTCGCCGGAACAGGCCAGCGGCGCGGCGGTGGATGCCCGCTCGGATTTGTTCAGCCTCGGTTGCATGCTCTATCGCCTGGCCACGGGCATATTGCCCTTTCCCGGCGAAACGCCGATGGCCATTCTGACCGCGCTGGCCACGCATCCACCGCAGCCCGTCGGCCAGCTCGCACCTGGCCTGCCGCACTCGTTGGCAGCGCTCATCATGCGGCTGCTGGAGAAGCAACCCGCCGACCGACCGCCATCCGCACTGGCGGTCATCGAGTCGCTGCGCCTGATCGAAAACCAGCAGGCCGACCTGCTCACCGAGCCGGTCTCGCCCCTGCGGCGGACGCAAGCCGAAACGGCCAAGCCCGCACTGTCGCCCACGGTCGCCGCCGTGCTCCCGGCGCCGCGCCGCCGGCGGTGGCCGACTTTGGTCGCCGGGATCGTCGCGCTGGTGCTGCTCGTTTTCGTCGCGTGGCCGTGGTTCCGTGGCGATGACCACGCGCGGGCCACCCCGCCACGCGACACCGTGCCGCACGCGCCGCCGACCGTCGCCGATGAGGCTGCCTGGCTGAAGTCCACCGCGGGCCTGGCCCCCAAGGAGCAACTCGACGCCGTCCGCGAACGGTTGCGGCGGCTCAATCCAGGGTTCGACGGCGCACTCGAACCGCGACTGAACGGCGACCAGGTCGTCGGCCTGACGCTCCCAGGCGATGCGCTGATTGACCTGTCGCCGCTCCGCGCGCTGACGCACTTGCAGTCCTTGAATGTTAGCGGCAATCGGGTGTCTCCGAGCAAGCTTGTCGACTTGAAGCCACTCGCCGGACTGCCCTTGCAGGAACTGCGCTGCGACTATACCCAGGTGGCCGACCTGAAGGTGTTGCGCGACCTGCCGTTGCGACGCCTGCAAATCGAGGGCACTCCCGTGCGCGACCTGTCGCCGCTAGCGGACCAGCGCGACCTGGTCTACCTCGAACTCAGCGGCAGCGCTGTCTCCGACCTGCGGCCCATCGCCGACGTGCCGCTCAAGGTCCTGCGCCTCAACTCCACCCAGATCGGCGATTTGCAAGCCGTCCAGAAGATGCCGCTGGAACACCTGAGCTGCGACCTCACATCCATTACCAACCTGTCGCCGCTGACGGGCAAACCGCTGGCCTACCTGCGCTGTCAGGGGCTGCACATCACTGATTTCAAGCCGCTCACCGGCATGCCGTTGCTCTACTTGTGGGCCAACCTCGACCCGGTGCGCGACCGCGCGGTGCTGGCCTCGTTGACCTCCCTGAAGACGCTCAATGGCCAGCCAGTCGAAGCGCTAGGAAAGCCCTGATGCTGGTTGGACAGGGCACGACTTGCACGCATCGTTCGGCTCTCACAAGAGCTTTGCGGTCTGCCGCGAAAATCTGGCCGAATTCCGCCGTTCTTCCCTCCGTTCTTCGGCAAAATCGAAATAAATCCGTCTCTCATGATCCCTTAATGGGGCCTGTGCTACCCTGATCCCCCATACGGTCCACCCTTGCCCTGCCACCTTGCGCCTGCCGCATGAAGTCGATCCGCCTATCGCTGACCGTCTACTTCCTGATCCTCCTGGCCGTGGCGCTGGGAGCGGTCGCGGGGCTGGTTTACTGGAAGACGGTCGCCGTCGTCCAGGCACGCCAGGAAGCCGCCGAGCGCTACATTTCCGACCAGTACGAACGCCGCGTGCAACGCGAGCAGCGCAAGCTCGACAACGCCCTGCTTTACCAGGCGCGGGCCGTCGCCAGTTTGGCGCAGCTCAACTTTCAGGGCAACCGCCAGCTGCTGCCGACGCTCGAACCGCTCGGCATGCTGACTGCCGTGCTGTCCCCGCACCCCGAAATGCAGGTGCCGCTCTGGGCGGTGCAGTCTCACAAAGGTCCGCTGGCGACGCGCATCGTCCGGCTGGCCAGCCTCGAAGTCCAACTGGACGAGGACGCCCTGCCACGCTTCCCGGATGACCGCAAGGACGACATCGGCGCGCCGATCGTCGAGTACTACCAGATCACGACCGAATGGGGCAACATCTGGCGCTCCGAGTCGATGGAAGATCTGGTCTTCAGCTTCGATCTCGGCCTGTTCGCCTCGCCGCGCGTCGTGGACTGGAAGTTCGACAACTACGAACTGAAATCGGGCTACACCGTCCGCCGCGTGACCCTGAAGGCCCCGGTGACCCGGATCAAGTACCGCAACGCCGGCGCGCCCGGGACGTGGAAGCCCGGCGTACCCTCGCTGAGCCCGGTCACGGAAAGCGCTTCACCGTCCTTTCTCATCCAGTGCGCGGCCGATACCAAGCACCGTGACCGGCAGATCGAGGGCTTCGCCGGCGAACGCGACCAGGAACTGGCCGAACTGAACGAGGAATCACTCGATACGCTGGCGGAACTGCGCTGGCAGCTGCTGGGCATCGGGCTGGCGACCTTCGCCGGTACGGTCCTGGGCGGCATGGTCCTGGTGCGGCACGGTCTGAAGCCGCTCCATCGGCTGTCGGATGCGGTCAGCCGAGTGTCCGAACGCGACTTCCGCCTGCAATACGATTCCGCGAAGCTGCCGGCCGAGCTACGGCCCATCGTCGAACGCTTGACGCAGACCCTCGAACAGCTCGAACGCGCCTTCACCCGCGAGAAGCAAGCCACCGCCGATATTTCCCACGAGCTGCGCACGCCGCTGGCCGCCCTGCTGACCACGACGGAAGTGGCCCTGCGCAAGACGCGGCCCGCCGACGAATACCGCCAGTTGCTTGAGGATTGCCGGTCCATCGGTCAGCAGTTGAGCCAGCAGGTCGAACGCCTGCTGCTGCTGGCGCGGCTCGATGCCGGCGTGGACATGCTGCGGCCCCAGGAGATTGATGCCGGCCTGGTCGCCGAGCAGTGCGTCTCGCTGGTGCGCCCGCTGGCCGACGCCCGCGACCTGACGCTGTCGCTGCGCCGCAACGGTACCACCCGGTTGACGACGGATGCCGACAAGTTCCGCGAGGTGCTGACCAACCTGCTGCACAACGCCATCGAATATAACCGGCCCGCCGGCAGCATCGACGTGAACGTCGAACGGCACAACGGTACGCTGGCCGTCGAGGTCCGCGACACCGGCATTGGCATTGCGCCAGCAGCGCGAGCCAGCATCTTCCAGCGCTTCTATCGCGCCGATCCCGCCCGCCACGCCGCCGGCATCCACGCCGGCCTGGGGCTGGCCATCGTCAAGGGCTATGTCGATCTGATGGGCGGGGCGATCAGCGTCGAAAGCACCGAGGGCCAGGGGACGACTTTTAGCATCCGCTTGCCCGTGAAGGATAAGGACGACGAGAAGGCAGCCAAGTAACCATCAGGGGTTCCGCAGTGGGGGACTGAACATGAGCAGACTGGCGAATCCGACGTACCGCATCAAGACCGAGCAGAACTGCCAGGGGGGCGTCGTCCCGCTGCCCGCGCGCCGAGTAGCCGACGTCTCCACCGTGCGGCGCGAGGCCGATCCGGGGGTCGAATTGATGCTGCGTGTCCAGCAAGACGAACCGGGTGCCTTCGCCGAACTGGTCGAGCGCTACTGGTCGCTGCTCTTCGGCCGCTTTTTCCGCCAGCTGGGCGACCGCCAGGAAGCCGAGGATCTGGCGCAAGACGTTTTCCTACGTCTCTACCGCTATCGGCAGCGCTACCGGGCGCGGGCCAAGTTCACCACCTGGCTGTTCCACATTTCGCGCAATGTCACCCGCAACGCGCTGCGCACCCGCCGCCGCAAGCCCTGCGTGCCGATGGGCACCCTGACCGGCCCCGAGGCGGAGTCTGCCCCCACGGCCCGGCCGATGACCGACCGCAACGAGCCGCCGACCCGGCCGCTCGAACGCGCCGAGCTGGCGGGCATGGTCCGCGGCGCGGTCGCCACGCTGGGCCGCCGGCAGCGCGTGGCCCTGGAACTGTTCCAGTTCCAGAACCAGAGCTGC